>CAJXVQ010000412.1 GCA_913060685.1 uncultured Verrucomicrobiales bacterium | reverse complement strand
TCCGTATGGCCGGTGGTGTGGGGGGCGGGGGTTAGAACCCCCTGCCTACCCGATTGGGCTTCTTATTTTGCCTCGGGGCGGACTGGAGCATGAAGAATACGGAAGAAATTCCTAGAAAGGACTATTGTTACAAAGCTGGCAATCAAGAATGGAATTAGGTTCTCGGGCCCTTGGAAGTGAATCGACGTGAACGACCTCCAACCAATGGTGAAAAATGACACAGCAATCGCAAATACACCAAGAGTAGTAACTAATAAGTCTCTTCGCCATTGATCATGCCTTCCTCGTATTATGACGGAGTAAAGAGAGACGATTGTGATGCCCGCGATGAGAATCTGTAGCAAGTAAAGAAGCGATGAAAATCTGCCACCTGCTTGAAATCCCCAGCAACCGAATCCATGGATAAGATGGTTGATCGCTGATGCAGCCAGAATCAGGAAGGTAATGGATGTCGACCACATTATTTTGCCCAACAGTTTTATTATGCGGGGGGTCTGCCTTTCACCTTGTTACTCGGGGGTTCCGGGTAACTCCGATGGAAAAGTGACTGTTGGTTATGACTTTTCCAATCCCGATCATTCCAATTTTTAGCAAGTCGATGATGGTAATCCAAGTCCTTCTTTTCAGCGAGGCAGGGATCCTGCGTTGACCGGAGATACTCCTAGGTCTCGCAGAGGATCGCCATTGGCACCAAGAGCGTAGCGGTTGCCACGATGGGCGTGGTGGCGACGAGCAAATCTCCGCGTCGCACGAAAAGAAGTCTGTGGGTGGTCACTTCCATCCCTCATCGGGCGAAGTGGTCCGGTCATCACAATTTAGGAGGGGCACGCGCCAGTGAACAATCGTTTGGGAAAAGTAGCTCCAAGAAAATGTTCATTTGAACAACCTATCCAGCCTAAATGAGATGTCCAGTTCCGAGATGACGTTGAAGAATCAGAATCCTCCCTCGCTCGCTTAAAATGGCTCAAATAGGGTGGGTCTGAAAAATGGCGGCATTTGATCCCATTTCATGGGATTCCCTGAGGGTTCACAGTGGCTCAAATAGGGTGTAGTCTATTTGAGCAATGAATGCCGCTTATGCCCGAGTTTCAACCAAAGATCACGGCATCGAGGACGTAACCTGGTATGAAGATCGCATCTGCGATGACAAAAGCTCGAGGCCACGTCTCGATGATCTTCGGAACCCCATTCTCCGGGAGTAGTTCCGGCCACCGAAATTGGGGGCTGGTGATCGAAGAGCCATCCACTCCATCTCTGCCCCCGGCATACCCCGACCCCTATCGGACGAGTTGATGAGGGGGCAGATGACACAATAGGGGAGGACGTTGCGTCTACCGGGTCCACAATGTTTCAAGGTTGGCTGATTAGAGCCGCATGACTGACCCGCCAAGGCCGTGATGGGCTGGGGGGGATCCTATTTCGCTCGAACGCAGTCCAAATGCGTAATTGGCGGGCTTTGCGGTGGCTTGCTCGCCTGGGTTTTTTCTGGAGATGAAAATTCGATGGTCGATCTCATTCTTGCGCCCGCGCACAAGCCAAAAAAAGGCCGCATCCCGAGGGATGCGGCTCTGAAAATCTAGTGAGGAAAATCTCCTACCACTTCTGGGCACGAGAGTGGCCGAAGTAGGACTCGAAACCAAGCTCAGGTGGGAACTCGGAAAGTCCGTCACGAGGATTCATCTCGATACGGTCATCAGCACCACAACGAGTGTAGGGAGGCTTGAAGGTTCCGTGGAAAGTAGGGCAGTGGAAGGTGACGAGCTCATAAAAGCCGTAGCCGATGCGCTTGAAGGCGCGGCGGGTTCCATCGACAACACCGTGTGACCAGCCAGCTTTGCGGCCGTCAGCTTCGGTTTTACGAACGATCTGTTCGGGAATCTCAACCACTCCATAAAGAATGTTGCTAATAGCCCGTCCGAGCTTGCGGGAAGAGGTGTATTTAGATCCAGGAGGAGCTTGGATGTCCGCCTGTACGGGGACGCCAAAGCCGAGTGCGAGTGTGATCAGTAGGAGCTTTCTCATTACGTCTTTCATTCCACCGAAGATCGTGGTGCTTGGCAATGGGAAAATGTCTAGAGCGTGCGAAAAAGATCAGGAGGACGTCTCAAAGGCCGGATCGGGGATTCGGAGTTGTCTTGGAGGGGCAAATCACTAGAGTTCTGCCCGTCGCTATGAATGTCTCAACTTCGGTTCATCGAATCCTTCGCAACTGTGTTCTTTTTACGTGCGCGTTTTTGGGGTTTGTCGTGCCGGGGGCAGCAGGCGGAGAGAGTTATATCGCGGTGGAAGCTTTCACTGGCAAGATTCTCCTGGAACTTGATGCTGATCAGAAACGTCCGGTGGCCAGTCTGACGAAGATTGCCGCGGCGATGGTCGTTTTGGATTGGGCGAAATTGAGCCGAACCAGCATGGCTGAAATGGCAATTGTGCCTCAGGAGGCTCTTCGTTTGGGCGGTTCAAATCCGATGGGACTCATCCCCGGTGATCGAATTTCGCTACGTGAGGCGATGTATTCCATGTTGTTGGGATCGGATAATGTCTCGGCCGTGACCTTGGCCGAGTATGCCGGGCGCTCGATTCAGACTCGATCGGGGGGAGCTTCTCCACAGATGGCCTTCGTCACCGAAATGAATAACTTGTCTCGCTCGCTGGGGATGAAAAGAACCCGGTTTGTCAATCCGCACGGGATGGACACGGCCCAGGCGCAGGGGAGTTCGACGGCGCGGGACATGGCGCGTCTGGCAATTTATGCGATGCGTGATCCCGGGTTCCAGTTTTATGTGAAGCAGACCGAGCGGACCATTTCCTCTTTCCGGATCAATGGGAAGCGTTCCTTTAAAGTGACCAATACTCACGCCTTGGTCGGGAAGGGTAACGTCAATGGGATTAAGAGTGGAGGAACGGCATTGGCCGGGCCTTGTGCTGCGACCAGTTCTGAGAAGAAGCCCATCGTGACCAAGCTGCCGACCGGTTCGACCCAGTTGATGGGGCGTCGTCTTGTTATCATTACGTTGGGAAGTCCCGATCGCTGGGGGATCACACAATCCTTGATTAATCAAGGATGGGGAGCCTACGAGATGTGGCGGCAACAAGGGTCGCCGGTACAAGAGGCGCGGGAACTGCTCAGAGTCCCCGTTCCCAAATAGTTCATTAAATTTTACAACACACAATATCATGAGAGTCGGAATTCTTAATTGCGGGGGCGATTGCCCAGGTCTCAATGCGGTCATTCACGGAGTCGTCGGTGCTGCGACCTCAAGAGGGTGGGAAACAATCGGCTTCAGAGATGGCTTCGAGGGCCTTCTGCCACCGGGAGATTTCACGTTCCTGACACCCAAGGACACCGAAGGCATTCTTAAGCAGGGTGGTACGATTTTGGGAACGACGAACAAGGGGAACTTCGCCGCCAAAATCGGTGAGGGAGATGATGTGGCCAGCGTGCCCCAGGAGATCGTGGATCGCGCCAAGAAGACACTGGATCAGCTCGAAATCGGTGCTTTGATCGTGGTGGGTGGTGATGGATCACTCACGACCGCGCATCAGCTTTACGAACAAGGATGGCCGATCATCGGGGTGCCCAAGACCATCGATAATGATTTAAAAGCCACCTCGATGACTTTCGGTTTCGATAGTGCGGTAAGCACGGTGGTGGATGGGCTTGATCGTCTCTACACGACGGCTAAGAGTCACAAACGGGTGATGGTGCTTGAGGTGATGGGCCGCCATGCTGGTTGGATCGCTTTGTGGGGTGGCATGGCGGGTGCCGCCAATGTTATTCTTCTTCCGGAAATTCCCTTTTCCTACGAGAAGGTGGCGGCTCACTTGAAGGTGAGAGAAGCTCAAGGTTACACCAGCTCGCTGGTCGTGGTGGCTGAGGGAGCAAAGAATCCCGATGGCAATATCGCGACGATTGCCGAAAATTCAGGGGGCCAGGTCCGGCTCGGTGGGATTGGTGAGCAGGTTTCTCAGAGAATTGGTGAGCTTACCGGCAAGGAAACCCGTTGCACGACGCTCGGTCACATTCAGCGTGGTGGCGCGCCAACTCCGCTTGATCGAATTCTCGGGATGCGCTTCGGCGTGATGGCGGTTCAGTTGGCCGGCGAGGGAGATTTTGGCAAGATGGTGAGCTACCACAGCTATCACGTTGGTTCGGTGCCGATCAAGGAGGCGGTGGAAGAGCTGCGCTTGGTCGATCCTGATACCGAGGTGGTGACCGCAGCCCGGGCGGTCGGGGTGTGCTTCGGAGACTAATCTGCAATCGGAACGATGAATCAACTTCTTGACCTTCTCAAACGTAACGCCCGAAAGTCCAACGCCGATTTGGCAGGCCAGCTATCTTCTACGGAAGAGGCCGTGGCTGCCCAGATCTCGGCGTGGGAAGAGGACGGCACGATTCGTGGCTATCAGGCGATGGTCGATCCTGCCCTCGATGGGGGTGAAAATGTCACGGCGTTCATCGAGGTTCGACTGACTCCGGAACGTGGTGGCGGCTTTGACCGGTTGGCGCGTCGGATTGCCCGCTTCGAGCAGGTCACCAGTTGCTATCTTATCAGCGGAGGGTATGACCTTCTGGTGATGGTGGAGGGGAAAGATCTTCTCGCAGTCGCTGGATTCGTTTCTGAGAAGTTGAGCACGATCGAGGGTGTCGTGTCGACCGCGACGCACTTCCGGCTGAAGTCCTACAAGGAAAACGGCTTCATGTTTGGGGAAGATCATGAAGTATCCCGGCTTCCGGTGACTCCATAACACGACAATTTTACATGGACATTCAATCCAAGTTGGCCGGTCATCTGCAGGCCATTCCTCGATCGGGGATTCGCGATTTCTTCGAACTCGTGATCGGTCGGGATGATGTCATTTCTCTCGGAGTGGGAGAGCCTGATTTTGCAACCCCGTGGTCGATCCGCGAGGCTGCCATTTATTCTCTGGAGAAAGGTGAGACCAGCTACACCTCGAATCTGGGGCTTCTGACTCTGCGAAAAAAGATCTCGGAATACGTCGATGATTTTTTCCACGTGTCTTATGACGCCGGATCGGAAGTCCTGATTACCGTTGGGGTTTCGGAAGCTCTCGATCTTGCCCTGCGTGCTCTTTTGAACCCGGGTGATGAGGTGATTTATCACGAGCCCTGTTATGTCTCATACTCGCCGAGTATTGTGATGGCTCACGGGGTGGCGGTGCCTGTCCCGACCACAAAGGAAGATGGTTTTTCCCTAAAGCCGGCGGCACTTGCGGCGGCCATCACGGATAAGACGAAGATCGTCATGTTGAATTTCCCGACCAACCCGACTGGTGCGGTTGCTTCCAGGGAGGATCTGGAGGGGATTGCCAAACTTTGCGTCGAGCATGATTTAATTGTGCTGAGCGATGAGATTTACAGTGAGCTTCGCTATGATGAGGATGAGCATGTGAGCATCGCTACGCTGCCGGGGATGCGCGAACGGACGATCTTGCTGCATGGATTTTCGAAAGCCTTTGCGATGACTGGATTCCGCCTTGGTTATGCGTGTGCGCCTCCGGAGTTGATCGAGGCGATGATGAAGATTCACCAATACGGGATTCTTTGTGCTCCAATCACGAGTCAAGCGGCCGCTCTCGAGGCGCTCAGCGGAGGGCGGGCCCTCTACGAGCCCATGAAAAATGAATACCGTCAGCGGCGTGATTTTCTGGTGGAGCGACTGAATGGAATGGGGATTGATTGTCATTTGCCGGGGGGCGCATTTTACGTTTTTCCTGACATTCGTAAGTTTGGACTTTCCAGTAAGAACTTTGCCATGGGTCTTCTTGAGGCTGAGCAGGTGGCTGCTGTGCCGGGCGATGCCTTTGGTCCGTGTGGGGAAGGGTTTCTAAGATGTTGCTATGCCACCGGGATGGCTGACTTGAAGGAAGCAATGAACGCAATGGAGCGATATATCGGAACACTTTAACAGAGGGATGAAGAACCAACTGAAAATCTGGCGAGAAGACCGTACCCTGGCTCATGTTGTTCCTTTTGGGGTCTTCATGGTCTTAAATTTGATCTTTCAGTTTGCAGGGGAAGCGATGGTCTGGGAGCACGATGCGGCTCCTTGGTATCGTCATTGGCCGGAGCAATTATTTTATCCAATTCAGACCATGCTCTGCCTTGTGGTGTTGGGCTTCTTTTGGAAGCACTACGAACTGTCTCTTATACACATCTCCGAGCCCACGAGACCGAGGCTGATCTCG
>CAJXVQ010000411.1 GCA_913060685.1 uncultured Verrucomicrobiales bacterium | reverse complement strand
ACGAGATCAGCCTCGGTCTCGTGGGCTCGGAGATGTGTATAAGAGACAGTCATACTCCAGGATAAACCAACCTTGGTAATTGGCGGTGGGGGACTTCGTGGCAGACATCGTTGGCGATCCACTCACTAATGGTGCGGGTGCGATGCTGGTGGCAGGACGGGCAGAAGTGGCGGCCCTTGCAGGTGATCGCGTAAAAAGGCTTCGCCTCACGAGACTTCAGTTAGTCGGGGCATTGGAGGCGGGTGAAGCCGGAGGCGAGGTCGCCACAGCGGAGGAAGGACTGGACGGTGGCGACGGCTGAGGAAGGGAGCGGGCCGAGGGATTTGCGATGGTGTTTTTGGTAGTCGGCGAGGAAAGAATGGGAAGGCTTATTAGGTGGCCAGGAAAGTCAGGAAGGATGAGAGATCCTCGAATCAACAGAAACAGCATTCAAAATTCATCATTGGACCATCGCCATTAAGCGGTCATTCTTCCGCCACAATGACCCTTGGAGAATTCGAATCGGCAATCCAACTCTGGCTCTCTCAAGGTGCCACCGACGTCTTCCTTGCTGAAGACCAAGCCATTCGGGTTCGCATCAATGGAGAAGTCGTCGCGACCGAAAATAGCATCATGACCCGGGAAGAGGTCGCCGCCCTCTGGCAGGCTTGCGGAATTGATCCCGTGACAGCCAACGAGCGGGATTCCCGATACCAAATGGCCTCGGGCGGTTATCTCCGCGTCAACCTTTACCGCGCCATGGGGAAACTCTCGGCAGCCATTCGCCCGATCAAGAATGTCATTCCGCCTCTCGACTCCCTCGGTCTCCCCACCGACCTCGCCCGCAGTTGGATCCAGCGCCGCTCCGGCCTGATCCTTGTCACCGGGACCACCGGTTCCGGAAAATCAACCACTCTCGCCGCCGCTCTCGATGAACTCAATCAGACCCGCCAGAGCCACATCGTGACCCTCGAGGACCCCATCGAATACTGCTTCCAAAACAAGCACTCTTTCTTCTCTCAACGTGAATTGAATTCGGACACCGATAAATTTGCCACCGCTCTCCGTGCCGCCCTTCGGCAGAATCCCGACGTGATCATGATCGGTGAAATCCGTGACGAAGAAACGGCCGAACTCGCCCTCCGCGCCTCCGAAACCGGACACCTCGTCATCAGTACTCTCCACAGTTCCGGCGTCGTTGAATCCATCGAGCGACTCGGCAATCTTTTCCCC
Source organism: uncultured Verrucomicrobiales bacterium (assembly GCA_913060685.1). Classification (GTDB taxonomy): domain Bacteria; phylum Verrucomicrobiota; class Verrucomicrobiia; order Verrucomicrobiales; family Akkermansiaceae; genus SW10. The sequence continues at coordinate 5,008 of CAJXVQ010000411.1, read as the reverse complement.
GAAAACTCCGGAGCGACCTCCCGCATGCTTCTCTCCCGGCAGCTTATCGGAGTGGTCACTCAAAATCTCCTCCCCGGCATCGATGGTTCCCTCAAGCTCGTTTCGGAATATCTCCAAAATGAAGGTGCCGTCCGCCCGTGGATCCGCGAAGGCCGCTACCGTGACATTGCCGACCACCTCCAACGCCCCCAGGATGCCCAAACCCGCAACATGCTCACCAGCATCGTCGAATCTTACCACGCCGGGCTCATCTCGGAAGATGTCGCTCGCGATGCCTCTCCAAATCCAAGCGACTTCGACCGCCAAATCCGTGGCATCTCTTAAACTCGATCCAATCTCATGAACACTCCGCAGGGAATCCGCGACTATCTCGCCCTCACCGTCACCAAAGGAGGCTCGGACCTCCACCTCACCGTCGGAGCGCCACCGGCCGCCCGGGTCAATGGAACCCTCCAGGCCCTTGAATCATTCCCCCTCGACGCCGACCAGGTCCGTGAACTCATCCTCGGCACCATGAACGAGACCCAACGGGCCACCCTCGACGAAGATTGGGAACTCGACTACGCCATCGAGGTCAGCCAAGTCGGCCGATTTCGTGGTAACGTCCACTTTTGCCGCCGAAACGTCGAAGCCGTCTACCGCTATATTCCTGCTGACATCCCCGATCTTTCGACGCTCGGCCACTACCCTATCATGGAGGAAATCTGCCATCTCCAACGAGGCCTTATCCTCATCACGGGCGTCACCGGATCTGGGAAAACCACCTCCCTTGCGGCATTAGTACGAAGAATCTCAGAATTGCGGTCCGGCACCATCATCACCCTTGAGGACCCGATCGAGTTTTCCTTCGAGCACAATTCCTCTCTCGTGAAACAACGCGAGATCGGCCGCGACACCAAATCCTTTGCCCTTGGACTCCGTCAGTGCATGCGACAAGACCCCGATGTCATCGTCGTTGGCGAACTGCGAGACCGTGAATCCATGCAGATCGCCATGACCGCCGCAGAAACCGGACACCTTGTCATCAGCACCCTCCACACCATTGATGCCCCCAAATCCGTCGAGCGCATCATGGATCTCTTCCCCTCTGATCAACAAAAGCAGATCGCGTCCCAACTCTCCAATGTCCTCGAAGCGGTGATCTGCCAGCGGCTTCTCCCCCGCTCTGATGTCGAGGGCCGGGTCCTCGCCACCGAGGCCCTCCGCGTCAACTCCGGCATTCAAGCCTGCCTCCGCGAACGAAAAATCGAACAACTCGTAGGGCTCATGGAAATCGCCCGTAGTGAAGGTTGCCATACCATCGATGACTGCCTCGAAACCCTCGTAAAGCACGGCTACATCACCCAGCACGACGCCACCCAAAACTGCCGCGACCCACGCCGCTTCAGCTCCGAAAGCCTCGCCAGCCGAGCTGCCGTCGCTCAACCGTAGCCACAGGAATCCCCCACAACCAATTGGCCAAAGGCCAATCTCATACCAGCCCAGCCCAACGGGCTGGGTTCACCCGCATGGGAATCCAGTTGGCTGAAGGCCAACGTCATAAGCCTACTCCAAAAATGCCCCAATCGCTCTCCAACGTCATCATCCACATCATCTTCTCCACGAAGGACCGACGATCCCTTATCAGCCCCGACCTTTCCCCCAAAATCCACGCCTACCTCGCAACCGCTTGTCGCGATCATGGCTGTGAAGCCTACCGCGTCGGTGGAGTTGCTGATCATATTCACCTCGCTGTCCGCCTTTCCCGCACCGTTACCCAATCAAAATTGCTCGAGGAAATCAAACGAGGCTCATCAAAATGGATCAAAACCCAAGGCCCTCAACACTCAGATTTCGCCTGGCAAAAAGGCTTTGGCTGCTTTTCGATTTCCTCATCACATCTCGCCAAGCTCATCACTTACATCGACCGGCAAGAGGAACATCATCAGACCATGTCCTTCCAAGATGAATTCCGATCCCTCTGCCAAAAATACCACGTCGAATTCGATGAGCGTTATTGCTGGGACTAGCTTATGACGATCGCCTTCAGCGAACCTAATTCCCCCGCCCCCAAAACCCCACGCGTTGCGTGGGGCTGGTATTAATTTGGCCGTTGGCCAAGAGGAGCCAAATACCAGCAAGAGAAACTTTCACCAGCCCCTCAACCTATCGGCCAAAGGCCAATCTCATACCAGCCCAGTGCAACGCGCTGGGTAAAAACCCACCGAAGAAATCTGGTTGGCCAAAGGCCAACGTCATAAGCCCCTATGAAGGCGGTGCAAATTGACCTTTTTGCTCCCTCGAGATCTCCACCTTCTGATGCACATACTCAGTCTGATCTCTCCAGCCGAGGTGCTTTAATGGATAGAGATCCCCAAGCACAATCGCATTCCGCCTTTGCTTGATCACGCGCCGACCTCTCCGATCAAGCCGTTTTAAGCCAAATGCGATGATGGCATCGCCGAGTTCAATATCCTGCATCGGGCCGAATGCCAAATCAATGAGCCGGGTGTATATCTCAATGTCCCGGGGATGATTTTTCAAGAACTGCCGGAAGATATGGAACGCATCTCCGACTCTGCCCTGCATCGCCAGCGCATCACCGCGACTCAGCAAAGGCGGAGGTTTCCGAAATTTCTCCCGTGAAAAGAACGACAACACATTGGAGATTTTTTGGCTGATCCAGTGGGTCGCCGGAAGTGCCAATACAATCGCAAGGACCATCCCCGCCGAGACCATGAGAAAAATGGCCAAAGGACCTTTGTCGGATGCAGCCAGAATCATCATCTTACAAACTCCGAAGAGCACGGGTTCCCACAAAGTTCGCAATCACTGCCATCGCCAGAACCAGCCCGACCATCCAAACCAAATCGATCACTCCGACCGTGCCTCCCAGCACCGGCACCACCGCGATGAGCGCCGAAACCAGACCAATGCCCAATCCCCAAACCACCATCGCACGCACTTCCTTTTTCACAATCGCGGCGCGAAACGCCTTCGAAATTCCCAGCACCCGCAGCGTTTCAAATTCCGACCTTCTCTCCACGAGATTCCGCGCCGTCACGATACCCACGCCGACACTTCCCAGAATAATTCCCAAACCTCCCAGCACGTTGAAGATCGCGATGTAAGTATTCTCCACCTCATGAAAAGCCGCCAAGCGATCACGGGTCGCTGTTACCTTGCCCCCGAGATCCGCCGTCTCCTGCTGCAAGGTTTCCTTGTCAGCCTCATCAGACGATAAGAAGAGCTGATACCCGCCCAGCGAAGGATACATCTGCAACAACTTGGCCTCATCAATGATCAGGCTCCCCTGAAAAACGGAATCCTTGACCACTCCCGCAATCGTCACCGGATACTCATTCCCCCACTCGTCTTCATAGGTCAATTCATCTCCCACCTTCTTCTTCAAAACCCACATCATCGTGGTCTCATCCACGAAAGCAGGAATTCCCTCTCCCTTCAAAGCCGCCCACTTCTCACTCGTGTGAAAGCGCCCTTCAAGGAGGTCCACATCCACCCCGAGCAATCGCGGCTGATCGGAAGCAGTCAGGTTGAAACAATCAACATTATCCCCGGCTCCAATCCGAAACGGCACCACTTCGTCCAACCCAAACCAAGCCACTTCCCCCTTGGAATCAGCTGGCCGATTCACCGGTGAAGTGGTCTCAACCCACCAGGCAAACCCTCCCGCACCACTTCCTTTTTCCTGCCAATCCTGACCGCCATTTTTTCGGAAGGATGCTACCGAAAGAACCAGAAATACTCCGGCTGCCAAAACTCCTACCACCGTAAGACTGCGGGAAGCTCTCCGGCTCAAATTCACCTTGGCCATCGCCGAGGCCGTCAGGCCATCGAGGGATCCCACCTGTCCCAGATACCTCCGGAAGACCGCCAATCCAAAAACCAGAACTCCAAATCCAATCAGGAAAAAGGCCCCTTGCGGCCCCACCGTGAAAGTCATCGCGATCCCACCCAATACCAACAGTCCCCCAAAAATCATCATTCCCAAAGCCCAACGGCTCTTCTTTCCGACCTCTTCCTCGGCTCCCGAGTTCAGGCGCAAACTGGCACTTTGCCTGGCCTGCTTGCGCGTCGTTAACCAAACCGCCAGAAGGGACAGCCCAACAATTGCCCAAACCCCTTGCACAAGCGTCCATCCGCCAAAGTGAAGCTCAAAGCTATTTTCATTCCCGAAGATTGAACTGATCACCTTCAGCACCACCGTGCAAAATCCCATCGCAAGGAGAACACCCAAAAGCGCCCCCGCCAGGACCACAAAGAAGGCCTCGCCAATCCGCCAGTTCATAATCTTCTTGGCCGGAATCCCCACTGCCGAAAGAAGGGCCCCCTCTTCGGCCCTCTGTTCAACATTGAAGCGGAAGAGCATCGCCACGAGGGCCACGGCCGCAAGGATGAGAAAGAAACTCATCATCAGAAAAAGCATCCCGAATGAAACCGGAGACTTTGCCGACGCCATCGCTTCACTCGAGAAGTCAAGGACCTGCATTCCAGCCAAGGCGGGCTCCAAAAAACCACGAACTTCCCCGGAGACCTTGGCCACCTCACCATTCGGCACACGCACACCAGTCACCTTTCCCCAGCGATTTGCCCAGAGTTCCTCTCCGGTCTCATGCGAAACAAAGGCCTTGGGAGTGCCCTTAAACTTCTCCCAATACTCATCGTCCTTGTCCCGAATCCGGGTCAAATCCAGGGGCAGCCCCGGTTCCCAATCACGCGCGCTTTTGACATCAGCAACACCCGGAAAATCCGGCATCCAGCGCTGGTCCGCGGCCGGGCCTTCCATCGGCACGATCCCCTTCACCGTGAAAACGGCACGTTTTTCGACAAGCTTGCTCCCCGACTCGACGGTGAAATAATCCATCGTCAATTCATCGCCAATTTGCGCCCGCAGATCCTTGGCAAGCCAATCATTGATCACCACCTCATTCTCGCCGGGCTGCACCGGGAGAAAAGAAGCCCTGTCTCTTATACACATCTGACGCTGCCGACGATCTACTCTGTGTAG
>CAJXVQ010000410.1 GCA_913060685.1 uncultured Verrucomicrobiales bacterium | reverse complement strand
CGAGATCAGCCTCGGTCTCGTGGGCTCGGAGATGTGTATAAGAGACAGCCTCATGCTCTGGCTTTATGGGCAGCCGGGTTTTCTCAACTTTGAAGTCTTCGGTCATAATGTCGCCCATCTTTTCAATGTGGGACCGGTCAATATCTCCGTCGCCGTTTGGGTCGGTTTCCTCGCCCTTTTCGGGATTGCCACTGACGACGGCGTCGTCATTTCCACTTACCTTCGCCAGAAATTTGACGAGCTGAAGCCAACTACGGTTGCCGAAATGCGCCAAGCCGCCCTTGAAGCAGGCAAGCGCCGTGTCCGTCCCTGTCTCATGACCACGGCAACGACACTCCTTGCGCTTTTGCCGGTCCTCACCAGCACCGGTCGCGGCTCCGATCTTATGGTCCCCATGGCCATCCCCATCTTCGGCGGCATGCTGATTGAACTCCTCACCATGTTCGTCGTCCCTGTCCTTTTCTGTCTCACCAAGGAACTGAGACGAACGGAGAACTGACTCTCAACGAGGCACCCAAGCAAGAACGATTATGAATGATTCCAAACAAGCACATCCCTGCTGCGCAGGGAAGGACGAGGTCGTCGAGCCCTCCCTTATCCAAGCAAGAGCAGGGCAGTGGACATGTCCGATGGACCCGGAGATTATCTCGGATCAACCAGGTGATTGTCCGAAGTGCGGCATGGCTTTGGAGCAAGTGCCGCGCATTCCCGGGGTGACGCAATTTACCTGCCCAATGCATCCCGAAGTGGTCGAAGACGCTCCAGGGGATTGCCCGAAATGCGGGATGCCATTGGAGCCGATCGATGCCTCGACAGATGACACCCACGCCCAGGAAGAAATCCGAAGTCTCTCCCGGAAATTCTGGATCGGTCTGGTCCTCACCGTCCCGGTCTTTCTTCTCGCGATGGGCAGTATGATTCCGGCACTTGGATTGGTTGAGGTCGTTCCCAGGTCAGTGTCGAAATGGATTGAGCTCGCCCTCACGACACCGGTCGTCTTCTGGGCGGGGGGGATCTTTTTTGTGAAGGGGTGGCGATCCATCGTGAACCGCAGTCCCAACATGTTCACCCTCATCATGAGCGGGGTTGGAGCTGCTTATCTCTTCAGCGCCATCGCGGTCTTCTTACCAGATGTCTTTCCGGAATCATTCCGAAAGAGCGGTGAAGTCGGCCTCTATTTTGAAGCGGCGGCGGTGATCACCGTCCTCGTTCTTCTGGGGCAGCTTCTGGAAGCCCGTGCACGCAGCCAGACGGGACAGGCGATCCAGGCCTTGATGAATCTTGCCTCCAAAACCGCCCGCCGTATCCGCGATGGCGGGGAGGAAGAAGTGCCCGTCGATCAACTCAAGGCGGGAGATCTGTTGAGGGTTCGGCCTGGAGAAAAAATTCCCCTCGATGGCACGGTCACTGAGGGCAGGAGCAATATCGATGAATCGATGATTACCGGAGAGCCTGTCCCGGTGGGAAAAGGGGTGGGCGATTTCGTCATTGGTGCGACCGTGAATCAGACGGGTTCATTCCTCATGAAGGCGGAGAAGGTCGGGAGTGAAACTCTGCTCGCGCAAATTGTTCACATGGTCTCCGAGGCGCAGCGAAGCCGCGCGCCCATTCAAAAAACGGCCGATAAGATCGCAGGATATTTCGTTCCCGCAGTCCTCGCAATTGCGGTGCTGACTTTCGCTTTATGGGCCATCTGGGGACCGGCTCCAGCGATGGCCTATGCTCTGGTCAATGCTGTTGCCGTTCTGATTATTGCCTGCCCATGTGCGTTGGGATTGGCGACTCCCATGTCCATCATGGTCGGAGTGGGACGCGCAGCCGAGGCGGGCATTCTCATCAAAGATGCGGAAGCGATCGAGAGCGCCGAAAAGGTCGATACACTGCTTACCGACAAAACGGGCACGCTCACCGAAGGCAAGCCAAACGTCACAAGCAAACTCGCAGCCGATGGCTACGATACCGATACCATGATCGCCCTGGCGGCGGCCTTGGAGGAAAGCTCCGAGCACCCTCTCGCACGCGCCATCATTGATGAGGCCAGGGATTCAGGGCTGGCGATCCCCGAAGCAAAGGGTTTCCAGTCGATCACGGGCGGGGGAGTGAGCGCAACGATCGAGGGCCGCACCATTCACGTCGGGAAGAAGAGCTTTCTGGAAAGCGAGGGCATTGCCTTTCCTGACGAGCTCAAATCCGAAGCGACACGTCTGGAAAAGGAGGCTCAAACCGTCGTCTGGGTTTCCCGTGACAATCAAGCGGTGGGGATTCTCGGTATCTCGGATCCGATTAAAGAGTCCAGCGCAGAGGCCATTAAGACACTTCATGAACTTGGCATCCGGGTCATTATGGCCACCGGCGACAACATTCACACCGCTGAAGCTGTTGGGAAAGCCCTCGGCATCGATGAAGTTCATGCCGGACTCAGTCCGGCCGACAAAATCGAGATCGTTAAAGATCTCAAGTCCAAAGGAGCAATCGTCGCGATGGCCGGGGACGGGATCAATGATGCTCCGGCACTCGCCGAGGCCCAGGTCGGTGTTGCCATGGGCACAGGCACCGATGTCGCGATCGCGAGCGCTGCCATCACCCTTGTGAAAGGGGACCTTCAGGGCATCGCCAAAGCGATCGGCCTGAGCCGCGGGGTGATGAAAAATATTCGACAGAACCTCTTTTTCGCCTTCGGCTATAACGCACTCGGCATCCCCATCGCGGCCGGCCTGCTCTATCCCTTCTTCGGCATCCTCCTCAGCCCGATGATCGCCGGAGCCGCCATGAGTTTCAGCTCGCTTTCGGTGATCCTCAATGCGCTCCGGTTAAGGAAGCTCGACTGGCTGTAGGGATTTGCTTTTGGCAGGAGGTCCGCGAAACAGCCGTTGAGCCGGATGGGAGGGGAGAAGGGGGCGCAGCTCCTCGATGACCTCCGGGCACGAAGAGTGAAGGAAAAGTCTCCCTTCACTTCGAAGACGGCCTGAAAGGTGGCTCCACCATGGCGGTTTTTAATCTGAGTTGGGTGCTTGGCGGCAAGTGGACCGGCACCGGAGCGATTCCAGATTTGGCAAAGACAAAGTGTGCGGTCACTTCCGAAGGGATCAAGATCGCGAAGCGAGCCGACTTAATCTTTGGTGGTGATCCTGATGGCAACGCCGCCCTGTCCGCTCATGGCCGCCTTGAGGACGGTGGTGGAATCAACGGAGATCTTTTTGATTCCGACGTTGGTGCGGGTTGGTGTTTCGCTATTGTCGAAGTAAATGGTCGCTTCGAACTTGGTTCCACCGGGTAGGAAGTCGAGGGCGAGATCAAGAGTGCGCGGTTCTCCCGCATTGAAGCACCCCACGAACCAGTCGTTGCCGGAGCGGCGCGCAACCGCAGCATAGTCGCCGATTTTGCCCTGCAGCACCTTGGTGTCGTCCCAGGTGGTGGGGAGGTGTTTGATGAGTGCGAGTTCGGGTTCGTCCTTGGCGGTGGCTGGTTGATCGTACCAGAAAAGAAACTGCCAGGGGCTGAAGACACAGATCATCTTGGCAAGCTGCGCCGCATGTGAGGTGGTCTCGTCGACGTAGCCGGCGTAGTAGCAGAAGGTGTGATCGGATGGACTGCAGAGGCCCCGGGAAAAGAGATTGGCGAGGGCCCGCCGTCGGTGGACAGGGTGACATCGCGGATGACTTTCCCGGGCTTGATCCAGCTGGTGTCCGCGATCATGTTCGGCTCGTTGAGATTGAGGAAGAGGTCGTTGTTCTCCAGCAGATCGCCCGCGCAATCGCCAGCCATGATCACCCGCCACGGCGTCTTACAGGGGAGCTTGCTCACCACGGGGCCATGAAATTTTGAAACCAGGGTGTGCGGTTTAGCTGGAGAGGGGCGCAAGCGCATTCGGGCGAAGTCGACCATGGCAGCTTCTGCAATGGCGATGACTTTGCCGTCGCCGGTTTCCAGCAGACAAGGTCGCTCCACGGGGCTCCGGAGCTCGCTCAGCTTCTTCTTGCGGTATTTTTCCTGCGCGGAAGTGACGGCCCAGACATCGTGATCCCTCCCAAAGCAGAATTCGGTGGCCTCAACCTCGATCCTGATCCCGGAGGCGGCGTCGGTTGGCTCGGCTGTAAAAAATGTTGGCGGGATCGCGTTCCAACATCGCCCCGGAGATGTCGCTACTTTGCCGGTAGGTGGAGGAGAGGACGAGCTCACGCATGAGCCACTTCATTGACCAGCCGGACTCCATGAAGCGCACCGCGAGATCGTCGAGCAGTTCGGGATGCGAAGGAGGAGTGCCAGGGGTTCAGGGCGATCTAGGGACACTGCTTCATGCTGTAGCATGTAGTTAGATTTAAAAATGCACACCATCTGCGGTATGTGCAAACTGGCTTAATGCCTAGAAACGCAAATAAAATTGATGATTCCGGCGGACTTCCGGACGGCTTTGAGTCCTTTTTGGTCATCGAAGATCCCCGCACTGGAGGGCACAAAAAACATCACTTCGGCGAGGTCCTCTTCATGGTCGTGACCGGTGTTCTTTGCGGAATGAACGGCTTCGTCGACATCGAAGAATTCTGCATTGAAGATATCGAGTAGTTCGGAAAATGGATTAAAATGCCCAACGGAATCCCTCGTGCGCAGACCTTTTCCAAGATCTTTGCGATCATCGATCCCGAGCTCTTTCAAAAAGCGATTCGCCAGCACTGGAGTATCGAAAATCAATGCCACTGGGTTCTGGATACCTGTTTTCGTGAGGACCACAATCAGACCTGCAAATTCAACGCGGCGAAGAACCTGGGAACGGTGCGCCGCATCGTACTCAACATCCTCAAAGAAGATCCCGGAGTGAAAGGAAGTCTTCCCGTGAGACGCCGCCGTGCCCTCATGAACCGAACCTACCGCGAACGACTCCTCTCCTTGTGAAACCAAATCGAAAAAAATGATTACCTGAATTTCCTTTCAATCTATGAGTCAGTCGACAATCTCCATGAGATTGGACACCCAGGTAGCTCTGCTGTTCGTGATTGATCTAACCTGTATGGAGCTCCCCACGTCTAGTTTACGACATCCCTTTCGGTGCTTTCCGACAAAGTGCGGATCTGGGGCGTGGGCTTCCATACGACGATTGGGAAAAGGGCGCGAATGGTGCTTTTCCTTTTTCGAGATCTTGTCGCAGCACCCACGCCTTCCATTTTTGGGAAGATTTCCTTCCCACGCACTCCGCAATTTTCCTTTCGCACCCTCTCATTCCACCGCTTCGCGTTCATGACAGTTTACCATTCACCCGTCCGGGGATCGTCCTTTGGCACGACCGCCGGCAGCCAATCCTCCTTCCGTGGAGTTCTGAAATCTCTGCCGGGAGTGTTCTTTGTGGCGCTGCTCCTCATGGTGTTGCCCGCGCAACGGGCCGCGGCGGCGACCGGCGGGCCGGATGCCGCGGGTTACCGCTTTGTCGACAGTGCTGAGGTGGGGCTTTCTTACAGTTTTGAGAACATCTCGGGGACGGGGACGGCCACCGCAAGCAGCAATGACGATTTCCTCGAAACCGTCGCGATGGGATTCGGCTTTAATTACTACGGAACCTCGTACACCAATTGCGGTATTTGCTCAAACGGGTTCCTTTCGTTCAACGACTTGTCTAGCCAGTTTACCGACGTTCCGATTCCGAACGCCGCGGTTCCCAACAACATGATCGCGGGATGGTGGGACGATCTCCATCCTGGACAAGCGGGAGACATCTACTACCAAACCCTCGGGAGCGCACCGAATCGGCGCTTCATCGTGCAGTTCCAGGCCGTGCAGGAACGCGGCGTCCCCGCCAACCTGAATACCTTTCAGTTCAAGCTCTTCGAGGGCACCAACCTCATCGAGATCCACTACCAGAGTGTCGCGGGCGGTGCCGACACGTCGACGATCGGGATTGAGAATGCTGACGGGTCCGACGGGCTTCAGCTCTTCAATGCCGCCGCGACGACCTTTCCGACGCCCACTTCCTATGCCGTTCGGTTCTATCAGACTCTTACGGTGACGAACAATTTGAACAGTGGCGCGGGCTCCTTGCGGCAGGCCATCGCGGATGCGGTGCCAGGACAGGTGATCTTCTTCGATCCTGCTCTGGATGGGCAAACCATTCTACTCGGTGGGACCGAGCTCTTCATTGGCAAGGACCTGACGATCGATGCTTCCACCCTAACGAACGGCATCACGATCTCCGGCAACAAATTATCGCGGGTGTTCAACATCAGTAACGGAAGCGGCAGGGTCACTCTGAAAGGCCT
>CAJXVQ010000409.1 GCA_913060685.1 uncultured Verrucomicrobiales bacterium | reverse complement strand
TCTTCCCTCAACCAAGACCCATAAAACCTCTGCTGCTCCGCTGCTCTGCGTGAGACCTTCCGGAATCCCGGACGGAGTGGTGGAAGGAAAAGATCGGGAAAACCCAGGAGCGTGATGCCCGGAACGAAGCTTCTCTTCGAGCGGATGGATGGAGCGTCCTTGTCGTCTGGGAATGTGCCTTTGAAAACCTCGCGTCCATCGAGCGGCTTGAGAGACGCCTGATCAAAGTAGATCCCCTAAGGCTGGCTACGAGGCGGGCGTTTCCTTCGCAGGATCCGTGGCTCCGATGAGTGTCGGACCGTCCGCTCGACAAACTCACGTCTCCACGCTTAACTGGTATGAGAGGGTAATCTGCGAAAAAAGAACAAGCTCGTCAGGCTTGGAAAAGGTGGCTCCGGTGCCAGGTGAGGGCTTCCTCCTTCGCTGAAGCTACGGCGGACAGGTCGTTGGGAGGGGAGGTTCTTTTCGGGGAGGGTGATCTGTTGGCCTTGGCGGGTGAGGAAGAGGTCTTCGAGTTCCCGATTGGGGAGGAAGGATTCTAGCTTGGGAGAGAGGATGAGGCGGTAGTCAGCGTCGAGGGAGATGAGTCCGCGGTCGAAGGCGGCATCGAAGGTGGCGGAAAGGCAGAGCCCGTTGCTGGGATTGAGTCGGAGGTCTTTTGATTCAGCCCAGGGGATGATGTGAGCTGCGCGGAGGAATAGGCTTCGAGCTGCGTGATGACCGCTTCGATTTCTGCTGGAGTGATCGCGTCTTTGACATAACGCTTCGCCAAAAAAGCCCTCAAATCATTCCTTAATGAGGACGTCGTGAAGCTCTCGCTCAATCGCTCCACCTAGCACATGCGGGTAGCCCTCCTTAGCAAGGAGTTCGAGGATAGCTTCTTCGAGTTTGGATTCGGTGAATTTCACGAGGGATTTGAGGTTGAGGCCCACTTGCCCGATGGAGTCCAGACTTGGTCGGACACCTCCTTCTTCACCACCGGGATTAGAAATGCGGCAATACGATTGAGGGCAACTGGCAGTTCCAGTGGATGCAGCTTCGCCTTTCGGAGGAAGGCAGACCATTGTTCGAGTTTCTGCGCATCAGAACTGAACTCCTCCGTAAAAGGCATGGGCACCGTCTCCGGGAGAGACGTAGAGCGCCGGGCGAAGGTATTGGTGACTGCTGCGGTGAGATCGTTTCCCTCAAAGTCGAGGTGAGACTGGAGCCAATGAAGATCATAGAAATCCTTCATCCGGCTGTTGTTGATTCCGAGAGAAACGGCAGCTTCCAGCTTCTCGGCAACGACAGTCTCCATGGGATAGGTAGTGAGAGAAACAGCCTGATAGTCGAACGGTCCCGCCCACTTCTGAATGCGGACTCCGGGTGTAACGACATCTCCAAAGCCGATGTCGAATTGTAGGGGTATTTTCACTCTACCGAGCTGAGCGGTCATGAGCACCCGCACGCCGTAGCTGTTATCATCGCGGATCGCTGCTGCACGGATATCTTCCCAGGTTAGGGCATCCTCCTTTTCCGGCGTGAGCTGGCAGATCTCGGTGAAGATCTTTTTCAAAGCCTCGGGATCATGATCACCAAAACTGAGGAAATCGGCATCGCGGGTGGGTCGGTGTCCTTCCTGCTTCAGAAAGCGGAAGAGCTGAGCCCCTTTCAGAACAAAGCGATCTGCATAGTCACTTTGAGCCAGTCGCGCAAAGAAGCGGCTGAGGCCAAATTGCTCGAGCAAGGAGGCATAGTGAATCCCCGTGCGGCGTCCCTCGTTCTTGAGGCGGTCTTGGAGTGAGGCGACGAGATTCATGGCTTAAACGAGAGCATCGAGATAGGGGCGAATCACGCTCGTGACACGCTGGGATTTGGCGTAATCCATGATCTCTGTCGGCTTGACGCCTTTGCTGAGAATGTCCTTGAGTGCTTCAAGGCAGACATCAAGACCGACCCGGTTCCGGTATTTGAAGCAGTCCACCACCGTGCGAGCGGGATCAGTGATCAGGGTGGGGATGTCGTTCAGGGTGTGGCGGACGACGCCTTCGGAAAATGCACTAGCCACCTTGCTTCGCGCCACTTCGATCGGCGGATACTCGATTCGCGGAGTGACGGCGTTCTGCTTGAGGAGGATCCACACGGCGTGGGGCTGCTGGGTGCCGATTCGATGAAACTGGAGCGCCGAAAGAAGAGAGATAATGGCATGGGGGACCCGTGCGGCCACTTCAGACAGGCTTAGGTTTTCGTCCAGCTCCGTTTCGGGATGGTGGTAGACGCCCCGCGAGAGGCGGACCAGTTCTCCAGCCTTTACGGCCTGTGAAATCACGGTGCTGCTGATCCCGGCTTCCCGCAGGGTTTCGTCACGGAGAAGCTGAGACTTGCGGGCGAGCTGCTCCAGTTGGGATCGTCGGCTTTCCATTTTTTAGTAACTTGATCTTAAGTTACTTGATTTTAGAAAACCCTGCAAGGGTGGAGTTTACGATGACCTTGTAATACCGCTCCCTTGTCATGCCTTGCCATTCCAGAAATTTGACTTCGTCTATTTGCCGTTGGCGATCTCCACTTTGTTCCGATTCCGCTTCGTTCCGATTCTCCGGCATTCTATCCACAAGATTTCAAATCCAGATCCCTCCGCTGCCCGGCTGCTCTGCGTGAGACAGCCTCAGCCAAGTCCCTCAACCAAGGTGCCGCCTCCGGCGGAGTTCAAAGTGATCAGTGTTCAGTTTGAAGCTCCATCCCCTCAACCAAGCCCCCATAAAAGCTCTGCTGCTCAGCGGCTCCGCGTGAGACCTCTGCCCACAACCGAGCGCCTCCCTCCCTTCACAACTAGATGTGAGATGTTCAGTGTTAAATGTTCATCTTCCCTCAACCAAGACCCATAAAACCTCTGCTGCTCCGCTGCTCTGCGTGAGATTCCCGCTCAAGCCAAGCTTTCCAAATGTCCCGATCCGGGGAACTCTGGTCTCTCCATTGCGGACGTCTTCGACAAAGAAAAACGCAGTTGGGTCATGTCCCGGATCGGTGGGAAAATCGCGTGGGAGGCAGCCCTTTACGCGACCAAGCCCGAACGCCTACTCCGGTCGCTCCTCCACCGTCATGGCTTCCGTTTCACTGGGGAAATCCGAGCCAAATTCCTTTCCAAAACGTGACCTCCCACTTCGGAGTCAGCTCTTTGAAAGTCGCTTTGCCAGAACCCGATTGACAAGAGCTGCATCAGGATCTCCGATTGAACCTTTGATCATCCAACTCCTTTCAGCGAGACGATCAAGGATCGCCAGCTTTTCGAGCAAGGGTTTTGACCGGAGTTCCAATCGGAAAGCCTCTTTGCTCTTTGTCACTTTTTCCAAATACCGGCTCATAGGTCGTCCTTAATTTTTTTCCTGAAGATCTCTCGCAAACCAAAACTTCATCAGGATGAGAGAGGTTGGTAAGGCGTGTCCGGGGGGGGGTTAAACTTCGTAGTGGTCTGTATGGATCAGGCCGGCATCACGGATTCTTTTAATCGTGCAGTTCAGGAGCCGGTCACTGAAGATCCTGGACTTTCGCTCCGCCGCTTCTTTTCCGTGAGGCCATTGGGTAATTCCTTCTTTGACTGAAGCGAGGTTAAGATCGCATTTTTCACGAGATGTTAGCCAATCAACAGTCGACAAAACTTCGAGGCCGATAGGCGACTCGAAAGAGCTGATGAAGCCAATGATCGCTTCCAAAGTGTCATGATACTCTTTCGCCTCAGTGCGCAAATACAACTCGACTTTCTCACGCTGGCTTTCATTGAAGCGGACGGCATCTAGAGGTGAGGCGTCGCTCAAACGCTTATCGCATTGAAGGTAACTTCCATCGAGCTGGTCCAAGAGATGGCGGAGAGGGTCCGAGTATGGTCCGTAGCGGTTCGCTTGGAATTTCAGTTTGAGGTCGTTGCTGAGTTCGTCTCGCACGATGAAGCGTTCCAGAAAGTAGGCGAGTTTCTGAATCTCCATCACCGAGCACTCGATTCCGAGTACGGCATAGCGGCGAACGAGCTCGCAGATCATGGCCCGGGGTGGAGTGAGTTTTTGCACCCCGTTTTTCTTGGCTACGTTCTGATATTTTTGCGTCGGTTCGTAAATGTGAACCTCGACGTTAGGCAGCTGCGATAAATGATTTTCAAGTATGGGCTTTACTACTGTCCAATCGAGCCCGCCATTGCCACAACCGAGCGGAGGGATTGCGATGGACCTGACGCTTTCACGTTGAATAAACTCAGCTAATTTAATTAAGCCCTGTTCGACCCACTCGATCTTGGTCGGAGATCTCCAATGCTGCTTCGTGGGGAAGTTGACGATCCAACGCGCTCCCGATAGCTCACCGCTCTCTGTGATTAAGAGTGTCCCGGTGCTGAAGGTCTTCTCTTTGCACGCTTTTTGGTAAAATTTAAAGTTATCCGGGTAGCGTTCTTTGAACATGAGAGCAATTCCTTTCCCCATGACGCCTACGGTGTTCACGGTGTTTACCACCGCGTCCACTTTTGCTTCGAGAAGATTGCCTATTGTATAATGGATCATTAGAAATACCAGTTGGGTAAGCACTTGGCGGCAAGTTGATCAGACGCGATTCCTTCTCGTTCCATAGCAACTTGAACTTTTTCCAGCCTTGTTTCGGTCGAGCATACAAGTCCCGTCAAGTCACTCAAGGGAATGTGTTGATGAATCATCGCTTCCGCTTGGTAGCGGAGGACTTTGCCAGGATCGTCCGGATCCCGGGAAAAATTCTTTGACTGAAGGAGTGGCCAATCGACGATTTCTTCGAGTTTGTTGAGATCAGAGAAGAATTCGACCCCTGCCGAGCAGCCATGCTGATTGGTGAATACAAAGCGATGCCCCCGTTCTGCGAGGGCGCGGAGGGAAGCCACAATAATCATGAGGTCCTCGTTCGGCACCTGCGGCACGTTATACCCCGTTTTCAGATTGTAGAGCATGATCGAATAGGGAGTGAAGTAAAAGGGGATGTAGTCGGAGAAAAAACCACCTGGGGCGATTGGAACAGCCCGCTCATTGCGATTCGAAATAATTTCCGGACTGCCAATGTCCCGGTAGGCGGGATCAGCATCCGTGGAATTTCGACAATGTAATCCAGAGCGCAGAATTCGGTCCAGATTGTCTGCGTGGACAATTCGGAAGATCAGAGCCTTATCTGGATTCAGGTTCGACATTGTGAGGGAAGTATTATTTGCGTTCTAATATGGGCCTGCAATGAATCAATGAAAATGTTCACTGGAACACTCTTTTGAATCTTTGGAAAATTGATCATATAGGCAGCGATAATGGTCATTCCAAACATCGTGCCCCCATCGTGGTGCCTGGGGATTTACTCGGTCAGGTCTTGGAGGTAGTGATCTGTTTCGGGGGAGGAAGACGTGTCGAATTCCTCTTGAGGAGCAGAGCGGTGGAATCCATCCTCAATCTGTGGCGGACGTCTTCGACAAAGAAAAACGCAGTTGGGTCATGTCCCGGATCCTTGGGCGATCGCGTGGGGCGCAGCCCTTTACGCGACCAAGCCCGAACGCCTGCTCAGGTCGCTTCTCCACCGCCGCGGCTTCCGCTTCACCGTGAACGGACCGCAGAATAAAAAGCTCCCCGGGTGTGTCGGTGCCGCTCACGAAACCCCAGACGCTCTTTTGGCTTCAATGTAGAAGTCGTAAGGCATTGGGTTTTGAAGTTCCCAGATCATTTCGATGGGCTGGTTTCCTTTGGCACTTAATAGATTTGCTGGGCCAAGGTAGACGAGAGGGCTAGCCAACTTACCGATCTTTGTTTCGAGACGGGCAAAAAGAAGAACAGTGTATCCTGATTCGTTTTGCCTGAGATAGCGTTGTCCGACAGGGGAGCTTTGAGAGGTGTTTGATTGGCTCTCCCAATGCAATCGAGTTCGTGAGATTGGGTAGTCACGATAGCTTGTTGTCTCGGAGAAGAATTTTTCCGTCTTCTTGAAGGTGAACAAGTGCAGTGAAGCGTCGAAATCGTTCAAGTGCATTACACCTTCTCGATTTGAAGAAGGGGCTGAAAGTATTGCTTTCCCAAAAGCGGCAAATATTTCCTGCCTGCTGTAAGTCCCGTGTAACTCCAAGGGGCATGGGAAGGGCAGACTGATCTCTTCTGTCGTGGTGGCGTTCTTCAGCGAGTGTTCTGCGATTTCGATAAGGTCGCTACGAGTTCTTTGATTGGATTGAAGAGCTCGAAATGCTGTCTCTTATACACATCTGACGCTGCCGACGATCTACTCTGTGTAG
>CAJXVQ010000408.1 GCA_913060685.1 uncultured Verrucomicrobiales bacterium | reverse complement strand
TACACAGAGTAGATCGTCGGCAGCGTCAGATGTGTATAAGAGACAGATACATACCAGGCCCTCAAAATGACGACTCGATCAGTCAACGGAACCGAATACCTTTTCCTCGAAGCCGGCGGCTTCAGCACCCGCCATAAATCGGACTGGAAATCCAAGTGGTATGTTCTCGCAAAGTGACGGTATCGATCGTCCGATATTCACCAATCCAAGAAACTAAATCTGGTAGGGAACCCTGACATCCGGCCACTCGGGTTTCAGATCTTTGGTATTTCTGGAAACGATGAGGCAACCTTCCGCACGGGCCGTTGCATACACAATTGCATCTGGAATCTTGAGTCGCAGGGCCTTCCGCAGAGCAATGGTTTCTTGTGCGATCTCCGCTGATAACTCAACCACCTCAAAGGAGGCCAAAAACCCCCGGATTGTTTTCTCCTCCTCGGAAGTTTTGGCACCAACCATCACCTCGATAAAGGTGATCACACTGATCAATCTAAGCTGATACTGAGCGATTTCCTGCTGTGCAGCTTCGATCCCATTGAGGTAGTCAATGAGGATGTTCGTATCGAAAACCGCTTTCATCGGTTCTCCCACTCGTCCCTGAGATCGCTCTGGTAATGGACTCCCTCTTTCGGCGTCTCCTTCCAAAGACCAAAGGCCGCCTCCGCCGGAGGCACCGACTTCAATTTGAGATACTCTGCGAGCGCTTCCCGGATCAAAGAAGCCCGCGAGCGCTTCTCCACCCCACTCACCTGATCCAAGGATTGGATGATCTCATCCGGCACATCAATAACCGTTCTCATAATTGACATCATACACCGACATCATTCATAATCAAGTGTTTCCCTTCGCCTGGCGGGCTTGCATTTCGGTTCTGATCAACCCAACCCGGTCAAAGCGGCGGTCCTTCCATGAAAGCGATGGCTCTCATTCACGTAAAAACAACGCCGGAAGGTTGCATTCTTCTTCAAAACCAAGAAAGCATCTCCCGCCCGCCTACCGCATGAAACGTCTGCTCTATTTCCTCACGACCTGCTCACTCGCAGCTGCTGCCTTAGCAAGTCCTCTCACGCTCACTCCACAGGTCACCGAGCTCCTCGACAACTATTGCTACGATTGTCACGACGAGGACACCCAGAAAGGAGACATCCGACTCGATCATCTCGAAACCCTCACTCTCGACGCCCGGCTCAATCTACTCAACAAGGTTCAGGAGCAGGTTTTCTTCAAGGAGATGCCGCCGAAGAAAAAGAAGAGTCAGCCCTCCAAGGACGAGCGCGAGTTCCTCCGGAAGTGGGCGGGCGCGGAACTCCAAAAGCACAAGGCCTCCAAACTCGAGGAGAAGCTCGAGCGGCCGGACTTTGGAAATTATGTCGATCACGAAAAGCTCTTCTCAGGTGAATTTGCCGATCTCCCCGGCTTCACTCATGACCGGCGCTGGCTCATCAGCGAATTCATCTTCAACGACAAGATCAACACGCTCTTGAATCACAATGGCGTCAGGACCATCGACGGAAAAAGACAATCCGTGATCGGTGACAATGGCGTCAACCTCGGCACCCGGTTCGGAGGTGGTAGTGTTCGGCAAAGCATCACCAATCCCTTCCTTCTCCCCGCGAACATCGGTGTCCGTTATTACGACAATACCTCCCTGACCGGAGGGCACTTGCTCACGATGATCTCGAACGCCCGCAAGATCGCCAACCACATGACATCCGAACCCGTCATGAAGTCCCATTATCCCGCGATGTATCGCATCATGAAGATGGAGTTGGAGCATCGCGAGATCTTACGCATCCGGGAGCAGTTCCTTCGCGATCATATCGAAACAGTTCTAATGGGAATCTATCAAGAGCAGCACGAGGACCTTCTGCCCACCTTCGTCCGGACAAAGGTCGATGAAATCGAAGAACGTCTCGATGCCAAAGGCAATCCCAAGCCCAAAGAATCCAACATCGGACTGCTGCATGACCGGTACGACCCGGAAGATGTAAAAGCGATCTACCTCGGCCTCAATCGCGACAGGCCCTATGACAAGATGATCGAGGAATCTGAACGCGGCTGGTTCGAATACGGCATCAATCCAAAGCGCATCAACGGTCGCGTCACCCTCATGCAAATCATCGCCCAACATTGGGACATGGATTTGATCAGTAAAGATGTCAAAAAGCGCAACTTCAGCCGCCCTGCTTACAAGGCACTCAGCGAATCTGAAATGGCAGTCATCAAAGCCTCGATTCAAAAGCATCGCAAAAAAGGGGATCAATACCTCACCATCATCGCGAAATGCACCAAGGCCTGGGAAGAGTCTTTCAAGGCGGAGCGCGAGGCTGCCGGTGATTCCGATCAAGAGGCCATCGCGGCACTTGTCGACGAACTCTATCTCAAGATCCTCGAGCACCGCCCCTCTCCGGAGGAAGGTCGCGAAGAGATCGCCTTGACCAAAAAATACATGGAAAAGCTCGGTAACCAGGAAGGCATCGCGAAGCTCGTCGAGACCTTAATTCTGAGTTCCGAACTCGTTTACCGATCTGAATTTGGACAAGGAAAGGCCGACGAATCCGGCCGCAAGATGATGTCGCCAAGGGATGGCAGCTACGCGATTGCTTACGCGCTCACCGACAGCAGCCCTGATGAGGAACTCGTCGCTGCTGCGCGCGAAGGCCGCCTCAACACACGGGAAGATTATCAGCGCGAAGTGAAACGCCTTCTGGCGAAGCGTGAGCAATTCTACGTCATCGACGAAACAGTCCAGAAGAACGGCTTCAACTCCAGCATCACCAACACCCCGATTCGCAAGCTCCGCTTCTTCCGTGAGTTCTTTGGCTATCCCAAGGCCATGTCCGTTTTCAAAGACGGCCCACGCTTTGCAAATCATGCCAATTACGGAGATGCCAGAGGACGCCTCATTGATGAAGCCGACATGCTCGTCGATCACATCCTGCAAGAGGACACTCACGTCTTCGAGGAACTCCTTTCGACCGAAGAATTCTACATCTACCACACAGGGGACAATGTTGCGGTAAAGGCCTCCTCGGATCGCATCCAAGAGATTTACAACTACTTCAAAAAACACGATTGGGAGAACTTCACCGAAGGCGAACTCTACGAGCACTGGGACTTCATCGATCAAATGAAGATTCGCGGAACCCTTTTCCCGAACTTCCTCAAGGACGAAAAACGCCGCAAAAGTTGGGTAAGGTCATTCAAGACCATGATGACAAATTTCACCTTCCGTCTTGGAAACGGACAAAAGGCCGCCGCTCCTTACAACTCCTTCCCCATGCACTACTCGCACAAGGGAAATGCCTCAACCCGCACCGGCCAACAGATGCGGGGATCGGATGTCGGCCGGTTCTTCAACATCGACTACACCGCCTGGGACTACCCCACCACGCAACCCGCCAAGGTCGCCCATCGCAAAGGAATGCTCACCCACCCCGCCTGGCTCATCGCACATTCCCTCAACCTCGAAACCGATCCCGTCCGCCGTGGTAAATGGATCCGCGAAAAACTCCTGGCCGGAACGATTCCCGATGTCCCCATCACGGTCGATGCCGTGGTACCGGAAGACCATCACCGAACCCTCCGCATGAGGCTCGAAGAGAAGACCGGCGACGACTATTGCTGGAAATGCCACCAGCGCATGAACCCGCTCGGCGTGGCCTTCGAGATCTACGACGACTTCGGACGCTACCGGAGACAGGAACGCCTCGAACATCCCGACAACGTTCTACAACCGACTCCCAAGGAACGCGGGCTCCACATCGACGGCCGACCCATTTACAAAACCCTCCCGGTCAACGCGAAGGGTCACCTCGACGGCACCGGAGACCCCTCTCTTGATGGCGAAGTCACCGACGCCCTCGATCTCGCCGACCGTCTTGCCAAATCCTCGAAAGTCCGCCAGTCTATCATTCGTCACGCCTTCCGCTACTTCATGGGCCGAAACGAAAAACTCTCGGACTCGAAATCTCTCATCGCAGCCGAACAAGCTTACCTTAAAAACGAGGGGAGCTTCGACGCCGTCATCGTGTCACTGCTCACTTCCGACTCCTTCATCTATCGCAAACCTTTGACCGCCCCAGATCATGATCAATAGACGCCACTTTCTCAAAACCGCAGGCATCGGCACCGGAGGCCTTGCCCTTTCGCCGTCCTTCAATCATCTCTTTGGCCAGACGATCCAGGAGCAACCCCCTCATCGTTTCATCTTCATCCGGAAGTCGAATGGCAATGTTCCCAAGACCTTTTCACTCCCGACTTTTTCCGAGGAAGAGAAACGCAAGGACGAGAAGAAGGAAGCCTTCGAAGCCGATCTCGAAAGACACGAACTCCCCGACTGGTTGAAGTGCCTCGACGAGCACAAGGAGAACATGACCCTCCTCCACGGCATCTCGTTGAAGATGAGCGGCGGCGGCCACTATTCCTTCTCGGGTTGCATGGGTGCTTATAGTGCCGGCCGAAACGTCATCAGTGGCATCAAACGAAGGACCGTAGATTTCGAGCTCGCCGAGATGTTCCCTTCGCCCTTCGGACACGTCGAACTTTCCCTCGCCTCAGGTTCCGGAACAGTCGCTTTCCGAACGGGAATCGTCTCCGGCTTCTCCGCTCCGGCCCGCCACCAGAGAAACTATTGCTACGCCGATCCACAGACAGCCTGCGACGAACTTTTTAAATCCGTCACCAACCCGAGCGCGGTCGGTTCTCAGAATGACCTCCTCGATTACCTCCGGGATAAGGAAGGGAAGAAGCTCACCAACTTGAACGGAATCGAACGCAGTAAAATCAGCGATCACGTTGATTCCCTGAAGTCGATCAAAGCGCGAAATCAAAAGGTCCTTTCGCTTTCAGATGTCATCGCCGGGAACCTCCCCGTCATTGACACAATTCATGCCGACGGCGGCAAGGACGCCACCTTGGTCGAGAAGCAAGGAGCCTTCACCGACGTCCTCCTCTCCGCCCTC
The DNA here is from genome assembly GCA_913060685.1 of uncultured Verrucomicrobiales bacterium. Taxonomy (GTDB): domain Bacteria; phylum Verrucomicrobiota; class Verrucomicrobiia; order Verrucomicrobiales; family Akkermansiaceae; genus SW10. Next base: position 1,288 of record CAJXVQ010000408.1, on the reverse strand, counting down.
ATCTCGGGACTGACCAATGTCGTCACCTACACCATCGACGACCTCGCCACTCCCATCGAAACCCTTCCCGGCAACACCGGCCGCGTCGATCTCCACCGTCTCGGCCACAGCCTAGACATCAAGCTTCGCAACATCGTCAAAGAGAGCCACATGACCCAAGTCGAAAGAATGGTCACGAAACTCAAGTCCGTCCCCGAAGGCAAGGGTAGCATGTTCGATAACACCACCATCATCTACATGCCCGAAACCGGAGCCGGCCACCACGGACCCGACACCGAAGCTCCCATGGTCGTGATGAGCGGAAAAAACTCCAAACTCGACATCGCCGGCCGCTACCTCCGCCTCCCCTTCCACGCCACCGAAGGCCACCAAACCCTCGGCAACTGGTACACCACCCTCCTCAACGCCTACGGCAACCCCATCGAACACTACGGCGACCTCGACGTCGATATGACCCGCAAGAAGCTACCCCAAACCGGAGCCATCAAACGATTCACAGAGAGCAGCTAAACTCCCTGATGAAAACGACTAACATAAGCTAGCTGGAGGGGAGCACTACCTCCCCCGTTTCATTACCGCCAAGATGGCATCAATGACTCCTAAAACGTAACCCTCGCTATGCTCCTCCGGCACACCCAACATTTCATTTTTTTGGGAGGGGAATCGCGACAGCGAAGAGAAGCGCCATCTTTGGGCTTCTCTTTCCTTTTTCATAGCCGAACCGAGCCCCTCAGGGAGCAGGGCACCCCACCAATGACTCTCATCATCGGCGGGCTCAGACTACTAAGGACATAGTCCGGAAAGCAAAGCGAGATACTAAAATAAAACGAGTCTTGTTCTCCCCTAATTCCCATCCCCACCCTTAACCGAATTCCTCCAAGCATCCGCCTCCTCTCTCTCCCGCGCGCCCCAGGCTCGATAAACCAAGTCGATCATTTCATCCCGTTTCTCCCCCTCCAATCCCTCTGCCCATTGCTTCGTCTCCTCCTGCTCTTTCCAAAAAGCAGCCTCCGAAGCCTCCGACAAAAAGCCCCGATTTAGCTCTCCCTCCGTCTCAGCCAAAACCCGACGCGCTTCCGCCGGATTCTGCTGCCCGAGCGCCCGACCGACCCGATACCAAAGCTGTCTCCCCATCTCCATCCCCGCACTCTCCTCCGCCCAGGCCTTTTCAAAAGCTCCCAACCCATCTTTTCTGGTCTTCGACGTAACAAAGGCCCGCGACGCCTGCTCCCTCACCCCACCCTGTCTCTTATACACATCTCCGAGCCCACGAGACCGAGGCTGATCT
>CAJXVQ010000407.1 GCA_913060685.1 uncultured Verrucomicrobiales bacterium | reverse complement strand
GAGATCAGCCTCGGTCTCGTGGGCTCGGAGATGTGTATAAGAGACAGGATCGGTTTTGTGTGGTGATCTGCGGCAAGGGATGAAGATCACCCGGTCCAAGCCGAGTCGATTCACGGCTTTGGTCGCAATTTCGAGGTGGCCTTCGTGGACGGGATCAAAGGTTCCGCCAAAGAGGGCGATCTTTTGGGAATCTGCCATCTTGGGTGCGACGCTACTCAGGCGCGGTTCGTTCAATGTTAATTTCACCGAGAAGTCCGGTTTGGCGTGCCCGGAATTGATTCATTTTCATCAATTCCAGGAGCGCCAGGAAGATGACGATGACTTCGACCTTTGAGCTGGCTTTTGAAAAGACGCTTTGGAGCGAGATCGATTGGCCGGGCTCGATTTCGGTCATGAGATACTCAATCTTATCGCTTACGGTGTAGCGATCATCGACGATGTCGCCAAAGTCCCGGGCTTCATCAAAGCGTTTCAGGACGTTTTGGAAGGCCCGGATAAGGTCGAAAATAGAGGCCTCGGCAAGAGGGAGTGGTGCCTCGTCCTCCGGTTTGAGATCATTCAGCGCGGTGTGCGCAAAAATCTTTTCCTGTTCGACTTCCCGCCGGTGCAGAAATCCAGCGGCATCTTTGAACTTCTTGTATTCGATGAGTTGGCGAATGAGTTCCCAACGAGGATCATCTTCTTCGGCGTCTTCTTCGGGTGGTTGTTCCCGTTTGGGGAGAAGAGTGCGGCTCTTGATATACATCAAGTTGGCCGCCATGGAAATGAACTCGGAGGCGAGGTCGATGTTGAGGAGCTTGAAGGTCTCGATGTAGTCGAGGTATTGGGTGGTGACCCGCTCCAGCGAGATATCGTAGATGTCCACCTCGTCTTTCTTGATGAGGTAAAGAAGGAGGTCGAGCGGACCTTCAAAAATTTCTAGGCTGACCTTGTAATCGGCGGATTCCACGTTGGGAGCAATACCGGTTGGTGGCGGGTTCTGCGAGGGAAATACCGCTTTACGGACTGATTATTTGAAGTGGTAAATTCACAACTTAGAGACTAGAATCCTACCCGTGGAGGAAAAGGTCGATCAACAACGTCTGAATAATTATCAAAATAAGGTCGCTGATTGGATCGCCCGCCAAGGGGTGTTTTTTCAACTTCGGTATGCCAAGACGGTCGGTTCCCATTCAGTGGTGAAGCAACTGGGCGGACTGGTGATCCGGGGGGTGTTTCTACTGCTGATTTTAGGTGTGATCGGATTTTTTGTTCTTCAGAAATATTATTCAAGTGCCTCCTATCAGGATAAGATCACGAGCCAACTCAAGGAGGCTCTGGGGGCCGGGGAGATCGAACCAAACGGGTTTTCTCGTGATTCCAATACGGGCAGGTTTCGTGTTCTTGAGATTGAGGGTGGGGAAAAGACCTTCTTTTATCAAGCGAAGCTCGAGGAACTGAGCGGTGTGTTTTCTTTTTTTACGGGGGTCACCCAGGATTGGAATCCTGAGACCCTACGGATTAAAAAAGCTGATTTTGAAATCAAGGCAGGAGGCTCAAAGGAGGAAATGGAGTCCTCATTTGCCTCTGTGCTGGAAAGTCTGAAAGGGCATGGGTTGAATTTGATTATCATCGACAGCCTAAGTTGCGATTGGGGCTATTCCACGCTTAACCATGGGGCTATCCGCAATTCGGCGTTTAAAGCGGTATTGGAGGGAGGGCGCTGGGAGGTCGAAATTGCAGGCGGCACCTTTGAGCAAAATTGGTTGGGGCCCTTGCGGATTGAGAACGGAATCCTGCGGGTGAGCGATGACGGGCTGGAAGTTGTTTCACTCAAGTTGGCTTTTGACAGCGGGCGTCTCGATCTTGCTGGTGACATTTCCGGGCCACTGAACATGCCGCAGTTTGATCTCAAGGGTGATTTTTCAAACCTGCCATTGGAGAAGTTTATCAATCTGGATGGGGTGAAAACCCGTGATTATATCGAAGGCTCGATTTCCGGTGAGTTGGCAATTTCCGGTTCAAGTAATCAACGGGTCAAGATGTCGGCGGCTGTGAATTTGGCCAAAGGTGATCAAATTATGATCCGGGAGCGATGGTCGCTTTTGAGAGCGCTCTCGATCATCGATAGTGACCGCTCGTATCTCAGATTGAGTTTCCCGGAGGGATCATTCTCCTTCACGACCGATGGAGGTGGAATGGAGGTGAAAGACATTGATCTGGTTTCGGCTGAGAGCGCAAAACTTGTGGGGGGATTCTCGACTCGTCTTCCAAGTCAGGAGGAGGCTGCGGAGCACCTTGAGATTACTTTGACCGACGGATTCACCAATGATTTCACAGACAAATCGTCATCTCAAAGGCTGAATGATGCCAGATTTAGCCTCAAAGAACGAAGCGAGGATGACTCGCAAGATATTGGGGTTGATTTCGGTGATTCGGTTGAGAGCCGAATCGGCAGGGTTGACGTCAGTCAGTTAAGTGCCAGAGAGCTTGAAGAATTGAGATTAACGGTAGAAATGAAAATTCATCGGATCAATGGTGGGCTTAAATTGGCCGTTCCAGCTTCGGCTTTCGATGATAGCGATAATCTTGCGAAGTTTTACCCCGAGGATGATGAAGGTTGGCGCTGGATTCCGATAGAGCTAAAGGACGAAGATTTTTCTTCAATCAGTGAGCAAGCCAATGAGCAGTTGCTCGATCAAGGCAGGATCCGTAAGGGAACGACAGGGGGAGAGGAAAACTAGAGTTTTCAATCAAAAGCTGAGTGCTGTTGCGATCTGTTTCGTGGCATTGCTTTTGTTCAGGGTGTAGAGGTGGAGACCCGATACACCTTGGTCTATGAGTCCCTGGCACTGCGCAATGGCGAAGTCAATCCCTGCTTGGCGAATGGAGGCGGGATCATTCCCGGCGTCATTAAGTGCCTTGAGGAGCTTGGCCGGGAACCGGCTGCCCGCAGCAAGATCGGCCATCCGTTTCATCCCTGAAAGCGTGGTGATTGGCATGATCCCGGCCACAATCGGAAGATCAATTCCAATCAGGGAACAACGGTCCCGGTAGTCAAAAAAGTCGTGATTATCAAAAAACAACTGGGTGCAAATGTAGTCCGCACCTTCATCGACTTTTGCTTTAAAGAAGTCCATTTCCTGCAAGCGATTTTGGGTGGCAGGGTGGCCTTCCGGAAATCCTGCGACCCCGATCTCAAAAGGATGGTGGTGCTTCTTGATGAAATTGACCAAGTCAGAAGCAAAACGGAAGTGGTCTTGACTCCGATCGTAGTTCGGTTGGTCGCGGGGCGGATCTCCTCTGAGCGCGAGAATGGTCCCAACCTCGTCTGCGCTGTATTGATCGAGAATTTCTTCCATCTCGGATCCGGAATGACCAATGCATGTCAGGTGGGGAATGGTTGGGACACAGGTGTCGGAGATGATTTTGCGTACGACCTCCCGTGTCCGTTCCCGCGTCGTGCCGCCTGCTCCGTAGGTCACGCTCACAAAGGCCGGATCCAATTTTCCGAGTTCATGAACTGTTTCGAGAAGCTCTTGAGAACCCTTCTCGCTCTTGGGCGGGAAAAATTCAAAGGACAAGGTGGGGCGTGCCGCACGCAGGGACGAAAGAATGGCCATCTGGGGAGACCTTAATTTTTTCAAAAATGAGGTCGACGTAAAAGAATCGTTTTTTCTGCAACTTGACCGGGATTCCATGGTTTATTCCTGCAACCAAAGAACTGTGAAAATTCGAACCTCCATCATGACCTTTATTTTAATCGCTCCTGGCGTGATCGCCCAGGAGCGTGATGGAGGTCCTCCCAAACACAAGGGGAAGCGACCCGAGCGTGCTCGTACGATGGATTTTCTGAAGCATCACGACTCCGATTCCGATGGGAAAGTTTCGCGTCAGGAATTTGCCAAAGCGAAGCGGGCGAGCCAGTTATCAGAGGAAGATCGTGAGAAAATTTTTGCGCGCCTGGACAAGAATGGTGACGGCTTTATCACGTCAAAGGACCTCAAGAGCATGGAGGACGACCGGTTTGACCACTTTCTCGAAAAAGCTGATCAAGACAGTGATAAGCGGGTCAGCAGAGAGGAGTTTTTGAAAAACCCTCCCTTCGGCGGGGCTTCCGGGGAGAGACTCAACAAAATGTTCGATCATATGGATCAAAATTCAGACGGCTTTCTGGATATCAAGGATCGGAGGAAGGGTCGCGGTCGCATGAGGCCTCCGGGGGAGAGGCGTTTTCCCATGCTGAATTTTAAGGAACTTGATGCGGATAAAAACGGCACGATCAATTGGCGCGAGTTTCAAAAATCATCAGCCATGAAAAATCTTCCCGGAAAAGAGCGTCGTGAGTTTTTTCAAAAGATCGATGCCGACAATGATGAGTCGGTCACAAGGGAAGAGTTGAAGTCTCATTCTGAGAAGCGGATGCCGAAGAAGCCCCGCCGTCCGGCTCCTAAAAAATAACCTCAAACCAAAGTCCGGCGTAGACGATGTCGTCAGCATCGCGGTCGTCGATTTGAATACTGGTTCCTAAAAATGGGGTGAAGGAAATCTGTTCTGAGATCGCGTAGGTGTAGGCGAGTCGGGCGTGGAAGTCATTCAAGCCACTCCGATTGAGGTAACTCGAAACGTAGCTTAGGCCACCTTGGACGGTGATGAAGGACTTTGTGGAAATGACCTGGCTCCATTCCAGTTCACTGTTCAGGTAAGTCCCCTCGACGCCAAAGTCGAAGTTGAGCTCGTTCCGCCACCGCCAGTCATCATTGATGATAAACGAGGTGGAAAGTCCGAGGTCAAATCCTCCCATTAAAACGCTGGCATCACGATCCCGGTAGGTCAATGAAGCTCCGCCGGTAAATCGCTTGTGAAACTGATGAGTCAGTTCGAGGTAGCTTGCGGTTTCGCTGAAGCTGCCATCGCTCTCTGCTAAATGGGCGAAGCCGAGGTGGAGGGAGGTATCATTGGAGAGAGTGACTTCGGCTTCGAGTTGGAAGTCGAGTGAGGCCTCGGCCAACTGAAATCCCCGATGCACGTAGTCGGTGCGGGCCCCGGTGACCGCTTCGATTCCAAGTGGGATTTCAGAGTCAACTTCCGCCAGCAGGGCAGGAACGCCGACACAAAGAATCCCGCAAAATCCGGCCAATACTTTCATGGCGCGACTGTGCGGGATTGCTTGGAGAGGGTCAAACTTTACTCAGCCTTTGGCTTCTCGACATAGGTCGATTTGATGCGGAGATCACGCAAGGCGTTGGCAGTTGCCGTGCCCGGGCTGGAGGTCATAATTTCGGCTCCCTTGTTGTTCTTCGGGAAGGCAATGACTTCACGAATGGAGTCTTCCTTGCAAGCGAGCATCACGACCCGGTCGAGTCCCAAAGCGATGCCGCCATGAGGAGGGGCTCCGAATTTGAAGGCATCGAGAATGTGGGCGAACTCGGTATTCGCTTCTTCCTCGGTAATGCCGAGGGCCTTGAACATGGAGCTTTGCAGATCTGATTCGTGAATCCGGATGGAGCCGCCACCAAGTTCATAGCCGTTGAGAACGACGTCGTATGCCTGGGCACGGAGTCCATCGAGTTCTCCGTTACGGAGTTTCTCCTCGTCTTCCTTGAGTGGACGGGTGAAGGGGTGGTGAACCGCGACGTAGCGACCCTCTTCTTCGTCAAAGGCAAGAAGAGGGAATTCGGTGACCCAAAGAAAGTCGAGGTCGTCATTTCCTTCGAGGAGTTTCTGGAGGTTGGCGACTTCGAGGCGGATGCGGCCGAGGACGTCGCAAGCCGGCTCCCACTTGTCGGCCGCGAAAAGAATGAGGTCGCCGGGTTCAATATTGAGCTTTGTGCGGAGAGCTTCGATCTCGTCGTCGCTCATCCGCTTCACGAATGGTGAGCGCCAGGTTGTGCGATCGGTATCGCGGGCCTGAATGTAGGCGAGTCCTTTTGCGCCCGCTTCCTGGGCGAGCTTGGTGAGTTTGTCGATTTGCCCGACCGAGATGCCGGCGAAGCCTTTCGCATTGATGGCCTTCACGACGCCGCCGCTGGCGATTGTGCCAGAGAAGACGCGGAATTCGCAGTCCTTAAGCTCCTCGCTCAGATCGACCATTTCCATGCCGACGCGGCGCTCGGGCTTATCCGAACCGAAGCGGTCCATGGCATCGTGCCAAGTCAGGCGTTCGAATGGCGTCGGGACTTTCACGCCACGGGCTTCCTCGAACATTGAGGAGAGCATGCCCTCGATCAGGGCAATAACTGTCTCTTATACACATCTCCGAGCCCACGAGACCGAGGCTGATC
>CAJXVQ010000406.1 GCA_913060685.1 uncultured Verrucomicrobiales bacterium | reverse complement strand
ATCTACACAGAGTAGATCGTCGGCAGCGTCAGATGTGTATAAGAGACAGCGATACCACGGCTGCTGCGGTCGAGCTGGAAAGCACGGGTCTTAATGACGGTGAAGTTGGCTCGTCTGAAGAAATTTCAGGGGGTGCCTTGGCGGGGCTTGGAGTGCTTTATCTTTTCTTTGGCTGGATGGGCGTGGCCCTTCAGGCGAAGCGCTGGCATGACCGCGGCAAGAGTGGATGGATGGTTCTGGTGAACTTCATTCCGTTGGTGGGAGGGATTTGGGCTTTGGTCGAGTGTGGTTTCCTTTCGGGGACCCCCGGGCCCAACCAATATGGTCCCGACCCGTTGGCGCGATAGATCGCGTTCATTGAGTTTACAAAGAAAGCTCCGACTTGCTGATGCAGGCCGGAGCTTTTTGGTGATGAGATTACTCTAGTGGCTGCCGAGGTAGTCGGAGACGCCTTTGTGGTCGGCGGTCATGGCGGTGTCGCCTTTTTGCCAGTCCATCGGGCAGACTTCGCCGTGCTCCTCGAAATGCTGCAGGGCGTCGATGACGCGGAGGCATTCCTTGATGGAGCGTCCGAGTGGCATGTCGTTAACGACTTGGTGGCGCACCTTGCCCTCGAGATCGATGAGGAAGAGGCCGCGGTAGGCGACGAGTTCACCTTCGACGGCGATGTTGCCTTCGTCATCGATCACTTCTTCACCGGCGAGGACGTCGTAGGCTTCGGAGATTGTTTTGTTTATGTCAGCGACGAGAGGATAGGTGACTCCTTGGATGCCGCCTTTGTTCTTGGGGGTGTTGAGCCAAGCCCAGTGAGAGAATTCAGAGTCGGTGGAGCAGCCGACGACGGCAACGTTACGGGCTTCGAACTCGGCGAGCTCCTCCTGGAAGCGGTGAAGCTCGGTGGGGCAGACGAAGGTAAAGTCCTTCGGGTAGAAGAAGAAAACGACGTATTTCTTGCCGATGAATTGATCGAGCGAGAAGGAGTCGATGATGTTTTCACCTTGCACGGCTTTCGCGGTGAAGGTCGGGGCTTTTTTTCCTATCAAGACAGACATGGTGGTGGGTTGAACTAATGTTCGGTGGGCAACTAGGACGTGAGTTGCCTGGGGTCAAGTCTGGCGGGGGAAGAAACTTTGATTGGTCGTGATCTAGCTCCTTTTACCATCTCCCTGATTTGGGGATGGATGCCGTTCGATAGGACCGCGGGAGTTAGAGTTCCTCTTCTTCGCCGTCGCTATATTCGGGGACAGGGGGAAGGAGGTCCTCGCGTTCAAGGAGGAGGGGGATGGAGATGTCATCGAGGAGGTCATCGGCGGTGCGGTTGATGACGCCAGCGAGGGGGACGATGCGGTCGAGTTCGGCGATGGCGCAGTGGACCATGGATGAGATGATATCGGCATCGTAGACTTCCTTTTCGAAGACGTTGGTGATGCGGAAGACGATGAGGGAGCGGTCGAGATCGTATTCGAAGCTGCCCAGGGTCAGTTGCTTATTGGCCCGCATGATGAGCTCGAGGGCGATGGGCTGGCGCTCATCATCGAAGCTCATGGGAGATTCGGCGACGACGGAGAGGGCGTTGAGGTTGGAGAAGGTCTGGGCGTGAAGGTGAATGTGGGTGTGGTGGGCCTCGAAGGCGGAGGTGACGACTTCGCGGTTTTCGACCGGTTCGCAGTGCCAGCCTTGTTTTCCGAAAGCATCGATGACGGAGTGGAGTTGTCGGGAGTGGGCCATGTCCGGGGAAGATGAAAGTGGAGGGAAGGAATGGGAAGGGTTTTGTGAATTCGAGAGGCTAATATTGAAGCGATCGTGATTTTTGAGGGTGACAAAATTGGTTCATTGAGTTTGTCTTCTTTCGTGAAGCTCACTTTGGCTCTTCTTCTAGGATTGCGACTCGGACTCTAACAAGAGCTCGAAGTCGCGGTGTTTCCTTTGGGCCATTTTTCTGAATCCGTTTATTTGATCGGTCGGACTGTTTTCCAAAGAGCGCACATTTTTCTGGGGAGAAGCCGGTTTGCCTCATTTGTCTAAAACCAACTGAGACGATGAAATCCGATTCCATTACCAAATATCGCCCGTTTCCGGCTGTGGCTCTGCCCGACCGGACCTGGCCCGACCGTGTCATATCCGAAGCCCCCATCTGGTGCTCCGTCGACCTACGCGACGGCAATCAGGCTCTTCCCATTCCAATGACGGTGGAAGAGAAACTTGAGATGTTTGACCTCCTGGTGGGCGTGGGCTTCAAGGAGATTGAAATTGGTTTTCCTTCGGCAAGTGACACCGAGTTTGCCTTTATGAGGCGGCTGATTGAAGAGGAACGGATTCCTGAAGATGTCACGGTTCAGGTGTTGGTGCAGACGCGGCGGCATTTGATTGAGCGGACCTTTGAGGCCATTAAGGGGGCTCGCCGGGCGGTGGTGCATATCTACAATTCCACGAGCACACTCCAGAGACGGGTGACTTTTGGCGATGCTTCGCGTGAAGACATTAAGGCGATTGCGGTGACCGGAGCCAAGGTGGTGAAGGAACTGGTGCCGACGCTGCCCGAGACGGAAATCGTGCTGCAATATTCGCCGGAGAGTTTTTCGGACACCGAGTTGGATTTTGCGTTGGAATGTTGCGAGGCCGTGATCGAGGTTTGGGAGCCGACTCCCGATAAGAAGTTGATCTTGAACCTCCCGGCGACGGTGGAGTGGACGACTCCGAATGTGCACGCCGATCAGATCGAGTGGATGTGCCGGAATATTTCGAAGCGCGATTCGGTGATTATTTCGCTGCACACGCATAATGACCGGGGGACCGGAGTGGCGGCGACCGAGCTGGGCCTGATGGCGGGAGCGGACCGGGTGGAGGGCACGCTTTTTGGAAACGGGGAGCGCACTGGTAACCTTGATATCGTGATTGTGGCATTGAATATGAACAGCCATGGGATTGAAACCGGGTTGGACTTATCAAACCTCTCAAGCCTCCGTGAAGTTTACGAACGGACGACCCGAATGACGGTGCCGGACCGTCAGCCATACGCAGGGGAGTTGGTCTTTACGGCATTCTCAGGAAGTCATCAAGATGCCATTAAGAAGGGCCTCGACCGTCGCGCTAAGGAAGAAGGAGAAATTTGGGGTGTGCCTTATTTGACGATTGATCCCCACGATATCGGGCGCAGCTACGAGGCCATCGTGCGGATTAACTCGCAGTCCGGGAAAGGTGGTGTGGCTTATATTCTCGATCAAGAGCACGGCTATGATTTGCCGAAAACGATGCACCCGCAGGTCGGGAAGCGCGTCTATGACCTCGCCGATGAGCGGTGTGAGGAGCTATCGGTCGAGGAGGTCGGGAATGTTTTTTTTGAGGAATTCGTCAATATTTCCTCCCACATGGTGCTGCAGGATTATGAGCTGGATCACCATGGCGCGGGGCGGGGCGAAGTCGCGTGTAAAGCGGTCATTGAAGTCGACGGGACCGAGCGGACTGTGAACGGAATTGGGAATGGCCCCATCAATGCTTTTGTGCAAGCGCTGGAACATGCTGGTCTCAAAGATTTCACCCTGACTGATTATCGATCGCATGCAGTCCGGGGAGGTTCAAATTCTGACGCGGCAGCCTATGTACAATTGCGAAAGGATGACGGGACGATTCTCTGGGGAGTGGGTTGTGATCCCTCGATTGAGATGGCCGGGGTCAAGGCTCTCGTCTGTGCCTGGAATCTACTCAGGTAGAGGTAGGGGCTTCCGTGAAAATGATGACTCATAAAAAACGCGCTTCGTTCCGGAAGCGCGTTTTTCGTTTTGAGAATGTGTCATCCGTCGGGCCGGTCGGTGACAACAAGGGGGCTCCCTGATCGCTGATGGCGGTGATGGATGGGGTGAGAATCTTCTTAATGGGAGCCTTTTTGACGGCGGCACCCAAAAGAAGTCTAGTCGGTGACGATGACCGGGGTTCCGATCTTGGTCTTGGAGTAAAGGATGCTAACCGCAGAGTAGTGGGTGCGAATACAGCCGTGAGAGGCGTATCGGCGGCTCACGATTCCTTGGTGCATGCCGACCCCGGTTCTGGTCAGCCGCATCCAGTAAGGCATGCTGGCTCCGAGGAATTTTCCACCTTCAGGGACGGTGTCCTTTCGGGCGTCTGCGTTGGTCTTAACGACCGAACCGCTGGAGTCCAAGAGCTTCCCGTAAAGGTTGGAGCGCTTGTCCTTGAGTTTTTCAATGATCGTGTATTCGCCGACCGGGGTTTTATGTTTGGAGCTTCCGCTGGAGACCCGATAGTCCATGGCAACCTCCTCGCCTACCATCAGAAACCCTCGTTGGGTTGAGAGATTAATGTGAACAGCCGTGTTCGAGGGGTCGGCTATTGCCAAAACGGCCGGGCTCTTCCAGGTCCGGGTGGTGCCCGGGTAGGAGCCGAACCTGAAGTGCTCGTAGGTTCCCGCAGAATAGGGATTGACTGCCTTGGCCGCCTTGATGACGGTTTGCTCAGGATTCGGGGAAGGTGGTTTGTTGCCACAACTGGTAAGAAACAGGCTTGTGCTCGCGGCGACTAGCAGGGGGAACAGGCGATTAGCTTTCATCTGGGGAGGGTGTCTTTTTCACTGACGGACGGCTTCATAGAGTTCAATCGAATATAAGGCAAACCTTCCTGAAGTAAATAGCTGTTAAAAAAACAGCATTTCGATTGACGGAATTGATAATTGCTGGTTTTCTAGCATCATCATGAGTTTGAAAAAGTTTGTTTGTTCTGTTTTTCTGGGAGGAGCCTTTGCCGGGATTTTGGCGAGTTGTTCAGCGCCTGTGCCTAACTCGGCGGGGAGCGTCCCCTGGAATTCTCCCAAAGCTGCTGATACAATCGGCACGGCAGATTTACGATCTGCCCCGGAAGCGGCGAAAAGTCGGAAAGTTGATCGACCTGGCATTGCGACCGGGTGGGGCCGCGAGATGGAGTCTACGATGACTTATACCGATTTTCAGAGGGCCGGAGCGAAGCCAAAGTATGTCTCGACGATTCGTTATAATGACAGCGGAGGAGCAAAGGAGATGGGCGTGAATCGCAAGATGAGTGGGACCGGAATGCAGAAAGCAGCCGGCGGGTTGGTGGAGTGGGGAATGTCGGGCGGCTGGGGAATGCTTGATAATTACTGGTGGCGTGGGGAACGTTTTGTGATTGGGAAAAAGGGGCGGGAGTATCAACTCAAGATCAAGAACATCAGCCATGTCCGGCTCGAGGTGGTCATGAGTGTGGATGGACTGGACGTGATTGATGGAGAGCCTGCGTCGACGAAGAAGCGGGGATATATTGTTGGACCGGGGAAGACTCTGGCAGTGAAGGGATTCCGGACCAGCCAGAAGAAGGTGGCTACTTTTAAGTTCTCCTCGGTGGGTGGCTCATACGCCAACCAGCGCCATGGCAATACCCGAAATATCGGGGTGGTGGGACTGGCTCTCTTCACGGAGAAAGGCCGTGAACCTGGATCGGAATTGCAGGTCCGGGAGGGTGCCCGGCCGTTTGCCGAGGCTCCCTCGATTCGTGCGCGCGACTAGAATCTCCTTCTCCAAAGACACTTCCATTAAAGCGAAACATTCCCCCCGAACCGAGAAAGCTGTCCGATCCTTTGTTGAGGGTCGGGCGTTTTTTTTTGATGGATCAAGCTTGGGTTGAGATAGGCTTCCAGTCCGTCTTCGTGAGGTTTAAACCAAAGGTCATGGACTGATGGCGGGCAACGGGACTTTCTCGAGGACTGGTAAAAATTAAATCCCGTTCTTGATCGATACTCAATTGGGGCACAAAAAAAGCGGCTCTTTTCGGAGCCGCCTTTTTGTTGTGATGAGTGGAATGATTAGAATCGGATTTCCCAGATTTCGCAGACCTGATTGGGAGGATCCTCAGGACCGAAACGTTTTCCTTCTCCGAGGTAGACCGCTTGGACGGCTTGGCCTTCTTTCTTGCTGTAGTTGACCATGGAGGCAACACGGGTGGCGCGTTGTGAGGAGAGTTCTTCGTTGTTGAGGGAGTCTCCGGAGGTGGAGGCGTAACCGACGACGAGGAAGAAAGAGTTCGCGGGAGCATTTTTTACGATCTCCTCAATATGGGCTTCGTGTTGAAGGGCGACCTGAGCACTTCCTGTTTTGAAGCTGATCTCTTCACGGACGTTTGCTTTAATCTCCTGACTGAAAGTTGAGTAGGTCTCCCGGCGTGCGAGATGGCTTTCACCTTCAATCTTTTTCAAAGCCCGGTAGAGGGCAACGGCACGGGGGGAGAGGCTGTCTCTTATACACATCTGACGCTGCCG
>CAJXVQ010000405.1 GCA_913060685.1 uncultured Verrucomicrobiales bacterium | reverse complement strand
AGATCAGCCTCGGTCTCGTGGGCTCGGAGATGTGTATAAGAGACAGACCGAGACCTATAATCACACTCCCGACAAAAACTTCCTCATGATCGGCGAGCGCACCAATGTCGCCGGATCACCCCGCTTTCGGAAGCTCATCAAGGAGGATAAACTCGAAGACGCCCTCGAAGTCGCCCGTCAACAAGTCGTCAACGGCGCCAACGTCATCGACATCTGTTTTGACGACGGTCTCATCGACGGCAAGGTCATGATGGCCAAGTTCCTCGACCTCATCCAGGCCGAGCCCGACATTCAAGCCGTCCCCATCATGGTCGATTCCTCAAAGTGGGAAATCATTGAGGAAGGAATCAAGCACCTTCAAGGCAAAGGCATCGTCAACTCCATCTCCCTTAAAGAAGGCGAAGAAACCTTCAAAAAACACGCCAGCCACATTCTCAACTACGGTGCTGCCGCCGTCGTGATGGCCTTCGATGAACAAGGCCAGGCCGCCACCTACGAAGACAAGTGCCGCATCTGCAAACGCGCCTACGATATCCTCGTCGACGAAGTTGGCTTCCCACCCGAGGACATCATCTTCGACCCCAATATCCTCACCGTCGCCACCGGCATCGAGGAGCATAACAACTACGCGCTCGACTTCATCAACGCCACCCGTTGGATCAAGGAAAACCTCCCTTTCGCAAAAGTCTCCGGTGGCGTCTCCAACATCTCCTTCTCCTTCCGCGGCAACAATGCCGTCCGCGAAGCGATGCACTCGGCCTTCCTCTACCACGCCACTCAGGCCGGCATGGACATGGGCATCGTCAACGCCGGCATGCTCGAAGTCTACGATAAGATCCCTCCAAACCTCCTCAAAGCCGTTGAAGATGTTCTTCTCAATAAGGACGATGGTGCCACCGAACGACTCCTCGACCTCGCCGAAGACTTCAAGGGCCAGGGCGCAAAAAAACTCGCCGAGGATCTCACCTGGCGGGAACAGCCTGTCGAGAAGCGCCTCGAACACTCTCTCCTCAGGGGAATCGACAAATTCATCGATGAGGACACCGAGGAAGCTCTCGCAAAGTACGAGAAACCTCTGACAGTTATCGAAGGCCCGCTCATGGACGGCATGGGCATCGTCGGAGACCTCTTCGGCGCCGGAAAAATGTTCCTCCCCCAGGTCGTCAAGTCTGCCCGCGTCATGAAAAAGTCCGTCGCTTGGCTCGAACCTCTGATGGAAAAGGAACGCGAGGAAAACATCGTCGCGCGCGCAGCCAGCCTCTGCGCAGAAGACCCTGGGCTTAGCCTGGAAGCAGCTCGAAAAATCGCCGCCAAAACCTTCTCCAACGGCAAAGTCATCATGGCTACCGTAAAAGGAGATGTGCACGATATCGGCAAGAACATCGTTGGCGTTGTCCTTACCTGCAATGGCTTCGATGTCGTCGATATGGGCGTCATGGTGGCCTGCGATAAAATCCTCGACGCCGTCGAAGAACACAATGCCGACATCATCGGCCTCTCAGGGCTCATCACTCCCTCACTCGATGAAATGATCACCGTCGCCAAAGAAGCCGAAAAGCGCGGCTTTGGAAAACGCAGCATCCCCATCCTCATCGGCGGTGCCACCACCAGCGCCGCCCACACCGCCATCAAAATTGCCGAGCACTATTCCGGCCCCCTCGTTCACGTTCTTGATGCTTCACGTTCCGTTCCGGTCACCACTTCCCTTCTCTCCAAGGACCGTCAGAAATTCATTTCTACGAACGACGAGAAACACGCCAAGCACCGTGCCACCTTCGGCAACAAAGCCAAAAAACCAACCCTCTCCCTTCAAGAGGCCCGCGCCAACAAAGTCCAAATCGATTGGAGCAACTACACCCCGCCCGTCCCCGAATTCACCGGCACCCGTACCATCAAATCCCAATCCCTCCGCGAACTCGCCAATTACATCGACTGGACTCCCTTCTTCCACACCTGGGAACTTCGCGGCGTCTGGGACTACGAAACCGAGACCCTCAAAACCCGTAATAAAGAAGGAGCAAAGGTCGCCAAAGAGCTCTACCACGAAGCCCAGGAACTCCTCGAAAAAATCATCGCCGAGAAGCGCTTCACCGCCTCCGGAATCTACGGCTTCTTCCCAGCCCACGCCGATGGTGATGACATCGTCCTCCCCGACCACGGCACCACCTTCCACACCCTCCGCCAACAGCAGAAAAAGGAGTCCACCAAACCAAACTTCGCCCTCAGCGACTACCTCTCCCCTCAAGACATCACAAGTGGCATGATCCGTCCCGGTCATGACCACCCGACCGGCGAAGCCGCAAACCCCTCTTATCTCCGCACAGACTCCCCCCTAACCGTCAAAGACGGAGCAAATCTCCCCCACTGGTCCCAGAACCACAAAACCTTGGCCGTCACCTTCCGCCTGCGTGACTCCCTCCCCCAAACCACCCTCAACGAATACCTCGCCGAGAAAAAACGCCTCGAAGCCCAGGTCACCCACGCTTCAAAAAACGACGATCCGGGGCTTCTTCAAAGTGCAAAAGACCGCCTCTCCGGGCACTGGCACCAAGCCCTCGAAACCGCTCTTGAAAAAGGGCACGGCGAATGCCTTCTCGCCAAACCAGAGATCGCAGAACTCATGGAAAACGCCCTCCGCCACTTCGACGGCGAGCGTTACCAACTCTTCTCCTTCGCCATCGCCGCCAATCACGTCCACGTCATCTTCGAGCCAATTGGCGATCACCAGGTCCCCGATATCCTTCACTCGTGGAAATCCTTCACTGCTCACGAGATTAATAAGCAACTGAACCGCAAGGGCGACGTCTGGCAGGATGAAACCTACGACCATCTCGTCAGAGATCGCAGCGACTTCCTCAATCAACGGGACTACATCTTGCGACACAAGACCGAGAGAAAGTTTGGCCTCCGGCTGGCGGATGAACATGACCGGGACGGATCATGCCACTCTAAAAAGATCGACGACCTCGGAGAAACAAGTGGCACGACCGACCCGGTCGTGATCCCCACAGACCACCTCGGTGGATTCGTCGTCGGCATCCACGGGGCCGACGAATGGGCCGCCGAACTCCGCGCAAAAAACCACATCGACGAAGCCCTCATGGTCCAGGCCCTCGCCGACCGCTTTGCCGAAGCCTTCGCCGAACTCCTCCACCATCGCGCCCGTATTTCCTGGGGCATCGAGCGCCCCGGCCAGTTCACCAAGTCCGAGCTCATCCACGAAAAATACCAAGGCATCCGCCCTGCCCCCGGCTACCCGTCACAGCCCGACCACACCGAAAAGCCCCCTCTCTTCAACCTCTTAAAAGCGACGGAAGAAACCGGCGTCGAACTCACGGAGTCCCAGGCCATGCACCCCGGCTCCGCCGTCTGCGGGCTCTACCTCTCCCACCCCGACTCCCACTACTTCCAAATCAACGACCTCCAAAAAGATCAGATCCAAGACTACGCCTCCCGCAAAGGCATGTCCGTCGAAGATGTCGAAAAATGGCTTGGACCTTGGCTCGGCTACTGATCCGATTGAGCTCGCAATCATCCCCTCAACTTCCTAGATCTTTCTCTATGAGAAAGCTCTCTTTGCTGCTCAGTCTGTTGGTTTATCTCACCGCAGGCTTCCAATTACTCCATGCCAAACGAGTGGCTCTCGTGATCGGCAATGCCATCTACGACCCCGCCAAACCGATGCGGGAACAGCCTAATCTCCATAATACCCGCGAAGACGCCGACCTGGTCGCCAGCACCTTCAAAAAGCTGGGCTTCGACGTCATCCTTCTCAAGGATGCTAAAAAATCTTCCATTCAACAAGGGCTCGCCCAGCTCAAGATAAAGGGTAAAGGAGCAAACATCGGCCTTGTCTATTTCTCGGGCCACGGAATGGAGGTCAATGGTGCCAACTACGTCTGCCCCATTGGAGCCCGGCTTTCCTCCCGCGCGGACCCTGAGGTTTTTCACGTCAGTCTCACTTCAATCCTCCATTCCATGGAGATCTCTGGAATCAAAGCCAAGATGGTCGTCCTCGATTGCTGCCGCAACGATCCCTTTCAAAAATCACAGAAATCGATCGAAGTTGAAACCACCTCAAACAAGTCCGGCGGACTCGCGGTTCTTGATCGCATCCCACACTCCACCCTGGTGATGTATGCCGCCGGACCCGGACAATTTGCCACCTCTGGCTCCGGTGAAAACAGCCCCTTTACCGAGATTTTTTGCTCCGTCATCAAAGACCCCAAAATCAGCTGCTTTGAAGCCTTCTTCCAGGTTTCCGACCACGTCAAACGCAAGACCGGAGCCCGCCAGCAACCTTGGGTTAAATTTGATGGCGCCGCAGATGCCTTTCGCCAATACACCTTCCACGGCACCGCTCCCGCCGACAATGATTCCAATGCCGGAGTCGTCTCCACCGGCAATCAGGATTCCTCGGCCATGAGTGAGGAAATCGCCCGAATCGAACGCGAACGTCAGGACGCTTTGGCCAACGGCTCAACCGCTGTCAATTCGGCCGACTTCCGACTCAAAAAGGAAAATGAATCCCTCTCAGTTTTCCTGCGGGGATGGCTTGCCAACCAAGAGAGCAACTCGGAATTCGCCTGGGTTTCGGACTTCGCTGCGAAGCCTCAATATTGCTATTGGAAAAAGCCAGGCGGCGCTCCGACCTCCTTTCTTTTCAAGGATCGGCGCGAACTCATTGAGCGCTATCCAAATCGGACCTATACCATCATCGGAGATGCCACTGCTCAATTTTTCAACGACTTCCAAAGAGCGGTCGTCGTTGTCAGCTATCACTACGAATATCGTGGAAAGAGAACAGCCAATGGAAATTCTTTCAACACTCTTGGACTCAAAAAAAACGGCAATCAATGGAAGATTTCTTCATACGATGAAACGGTCCGTAAAAATGCCCGCCTCCCCACAAGTCAGGCTTCCTCAAATTCCATCAACCAGGCTTCCGCAAATGCCTTCGCCGCTCAATGGCTGCTCAACAACAAGAGCAATAACGCCAGCGACTGGGTCTCCGACTTCGCCCCATCCGTAAAATATGGCTACAAAAAGAACGGCAACGCCAATCACACTTATCTCCTTAAGGACCGCCAGGAACTCATCACCAAGTTTCCCAAGCGCTCATACGAAATCCTCAACTTTAAAGTGCTATCGCAAGGGCCGAATTCCGCCACGGCCAATCTCGTCTACACCTACGACTACGGTCGTGCAAAGGGAAAGTCCGCTCTCAAACTCGGCCTCGCCCTCATCAGCGGACACATCAAAATCACCAGCTTCGATGAAACAGTTTCCAAGTAACATCCTCCTTCTTCTCCTCGCCCTGGCCTGCGCCCTTCCCTCCTGCGCGCAAGTCGAAGTCGAATCCTCCCAACAAGCGCCAGCCTTCAACCAAAACGTCCTCGCCGCCGTCAAATCCATGCCCGTCGGCGGAGGCTACGATGCCACCCAAAAGGCCGTCGATCGCCTCGCCGCCAGCGTCACCCTCAATGACGGTGTCATCGTTCAAGACACCAAAGCCTGTGGAAAATCCTTCTGCTCCGGTGCCACCTACCTTGTCTTTCTCCGCGTCATTGAGCAACTCCGCCTCCAAAACTCTTCCTTTCTCCCCGTCGAAAAACTCTCCCGTTTTGCCAACCTTGGCGTCAAGGACGGCGAGGAAATTTTCGGTCGCTGGAATGCCAACGGCCCCGGCACCGCCAAACTCTTCGCCGACCTCAAATGCGGTGTCAACTTCACCTCCTACGCCCACGCCCAACCCGGCGACTTCATGAAAATGTGGTGGACCGAAGCCATCGGCGGAAAGGAACGCGGACACCTCGTCGTCTACCTCGGCACCACCGGCAACCAGGTCCACTTCTGGTCCTCCAATGAGCCCAACGGATACGGCCGCAAATCCGTCTCAAAATCTAAAATCAAACACGTCCTCTTCAGCCGCCTCACCCATCCCCAACGCCTCAAAAACGCCTCCAAACTTCCCCCAAAAGACCCCTTCCTGGCCGACATGCTCCGCAAAGACTTCACCTGGCCCCAAGTCGTCAAAAAATGCAAAGTCAAAGAAACGCCGTAGGCCCCAAGTGACATGACCGTCCCGGTCATGATTCCCCACAAGTGGCATGATCCGTCCCGGTCATGATCTCCCGCCGCAGCTCCGCTGCCAAACCACCTCCAAAACCCAAGCCCCAAAAACCTCTCCGCGCCTCTGCGTAACCCTCTCTCAACATGGACCCCCAAACCGACTGGCGCACCCCTGTCTCTTATACACATCTGACGCTGCCGACGATCTACTCTGTGTAG
>CAJXVQ010000404.1 GCA_913060685.1 uncultured Verrucomicrobiales bacterium | reverse complement strand
TCAGCCTCGGTCTCGTGGGCTCGGAGATGTGTATAAGAGACAGGTTCAACGACACCGAGATTTGGTCCCAGGTGGCCTCCGGTATTGGAGAGCGAATTGATTAATTTCTCGCGGATTTCCTCCGCCAAATCCGGAAGATCGGAGGTGTCGAGTTTTTTAAGATCGTTGGGGCCTTGAATCTGATCAAGGAGGGGTGTGTTAGAAGAGTCGGACATCGTCGATATTGGAGGAATCTTCATCGGAGTCATCATCGGATGTCTCTTCAGGAACTTCCGCCTGGAGTTTGGCCTCGACCATGTCGAGGCGTTTTCGGGCTGAAACTAAGGTTTTTTGGCAATAGCCCAGGAGGGCTTGACCTCTTTCGAAGTCTTCGAGGAGTTTGGCAAGTGAGGAGGGCTCGTCTTCAAGGCGCCGTGTGATTTCCTCGAGTTCGTCCGCCGCTTCCTCAAAGGAGCGGGCGACCGTGGTAGACGAAGCTGTCTTTTTAGCGGGCATTGAATTGTAGCGAAATAGCGATGTCTACTTTAGGATCCGCTCTTTGGAATAGTAGTGGATTCGGTTGGGGTAGAACGGCGTGATTTCGGGATAGGTCGCCATGATCTTTGCTAACTTGGGGGTCCTCATGGCGAGGCCGCCAAGGCCGATCCCTTTCTCTGTGGCACCATATGCGACAGGATCGAGGTGCATGGCGGCAAAGTCATCCAAGGCTGCAAATGAATAGGGTGAGTAGAGTGGTTTTTTCTCGAATGAGCTTGGGGTGACAAGAATCCCTGCGATCCCGAGTTCCTGTTCCTCAGCGAGTATTTCCAAATCTTCGAATTCCTCGATTTTACGGGGAAGCCAAATCGAGATGCGATCTGCATACCAGGCGACGGCCCAAGGTTGATCCGAGAAGATGATGTCGGATTCTTCAGTGTTATCGTGAAGAGTTCTGCTGAGAAGTGGAGGCCAGTAAGGTGGCCAGACTGTCTTCGCTGGTCCTTTTGATTTTGAAGCCAATCCTTGACTAAAGGCCTGAGGTATCGTGAGGATGAACGGGCCTGCGCTTAGAATGATGACCAGAAAGAAGTGTCCGTAGCGCATTAAGATGCTGCCAGCTGGCAATTCGATACGACTCCACAGGATAGAGATGAAAGCCAGTCCATAGGCTGACATGATGGGGGTGAAGAGGATGTGAAGTTGGTTCGGGTCCGTGGCGCTGTTTGAGAGGCCAAAGATGGCCATCCCGAGAGCGCCCATCACCCACATGAGGAGGACAATCCATCGAAACTTTGCGATCGCTTCGCGCTTAAATGGGTGAAGAAGAGCAAAGAAAAAGAGGGGTGCTGCAACGATCGCTCCAAGATTATTGTAGAGCTGGTTGATTTGCCGGAGGGCGTTTGCAGTAGTGTTTATGAGGAAAGAGTTCAGGTTTTGGATGACCTGGCGACTTTGGTCACTCGGGTTGCTTGTTCTCATAATGGCCTCCTCTGACTCAGTCAGACCACCGTAGAGAGTGAGAAACGCGGTCCCGCCGGGATTACCTGTCCATTCCATGTTTTTCCCCATAAAATAGATGCTGAAGAGGAGGAGGATTCCCAGAACCAGGAGGCCGGAAAGACCTTTGGGGCGAAAGAAAAAGGCTGCATAGAGCACGAACCCGAGGGTAATCCAAATGGTGAGCCAGTGGGAAAGTGCCAAAAGGGAGAGGAAGATCGCCGCGATGATCACGGAGCCCAAAGCCACCCGGTTCTCAATGGAGGCCTCAAGGGCCCGGTAGATGAAGAACATGGCGCATGAGAAAAGAAGCAGCATGAGCATTTGAGGGAGCCCGGTTTGGGTGAACTTCCACATGAGGTCGCTGAGAATCATGAGAAGGGCGGTAACGCCTGCGATTTTCACATCAAAGATTCGAGAAATGAGCAGGTAGTTAATGCCGACGGCGATAAGGAAAAGAATGATCGCGACCGCTGAAATCACTCTGTCGAGAGCGTAGACGGTGTTTTTATCCTCCTTCATCTGGAATTTATCGAAGTCATCTCCACCCACGGCCTTGAGGACCGCACCATAAATAAATGGATTGAGCGGTGCGTGGTAGGTGTCGTGGAAGGCATCAAGCGGAATTTCCTCATTTTCATTCTTTTCAGCCTGCGCAATGGCTGCCGGACGGATGACCTTTGTCGTGGAGTCATTTCCCCGGGCAATCTCCCGGCCGATCTGCGCCTGCTCCATCCCTTTGGCGTGGGTGAGGCCCTTGAAGGTTAGGATCAGGTAAAAGAAGACCAGTCCAAAAAGAAGGACGAAGAAGAGGAGTCGGCGGATGAGAACGGCGGCGTCTAAACCGCCGACTTTATTGGCACTAGTCATGATGATTGTTGAGCAATATTTGGAACGTCGCGAAGTTTTCGTTGAAGGGTGCGTCGGCTGATTCCAAGTAACTCTGCAGCTTTTGTCCGATTTCCGTCCGTTGCCCGCAGGGCTCCTTGGATGGCCCGTTTTTCGAGGTCATGCAAGTTGAATTCCTCCTTGGGAGCAAGGGTGTTTTTCCCGGAAGGCGAATCAAATCGATGTCCGCCCCCGGTTACGAAGTCGGGAAGGTGCTGAATGTCGAGAATATCTTGGTTGGACATGACCACTGCATGTTCGATGGCAGTGCGGAGTTCCCGGACGTTTCCCGGCCATTCATAGTTCAGAAGACAAGTCATGGCAGCGTCACTGAGAGGTTTTTCGGGGCGGCCATTTTCCTTCGCGAATTCTCCAAGAAAAGAATTTGCGAGGAGGACAACATCTTCCCTTCTATCCCGGAGCGGGGGCATTTGGATTCCAAGAACGTTGAGTCGGAAATAGAGATCTTCACGAAACGTCCCTTCCTCGACCATTTCGGCAAGGCGACGGTTGGTGGCGGCAATGACCCGGACATCGACCTTAATCGGGGAATTTGAGCCCACGCGCTCGATCGTGCGCTCTGAGAGCGCCCGGAGGAGCTTTACCTGGGTCTGAGCGTCGATTTCACCGATTTCATCAAGGAAGAGCGTGCCGCCGTGCGCCTGTTCAAAGCGACCGACCCGGCGTTGAGAGGCTCCGGTGAATGAACCTTTTTCGTGGCCGAAGAGCTCGCTCTCAAGAAGCTGCGAGGAAAGGGCTGCGCAATTCACGGCCACGAACTTCTCGCCCGGACGCCCGGAAAGATCGTGGAGGGTGTGAGCGACGACTTCCTTTCCGGTTCCTGACTCGCCTTCGATGAGGACGGTAGCGCGGGTTGGGGCGATTTGCTCGATCTTGGCGGCAAGGCTGGCCATCTGCGTGGACCGGCCAATGAGACGCTCAAGACCGTGTGAGGCCTTTGCTTTACTTTCTTTAAGAGTCTCGTTTTCGGCGACGAGTTTGACGTTTTCTTTCTCGAGGGTGCGGCTGCGAACGGCTCGTTTGAGGAGTAACTCCACCTCGTCGAGATTGAGTGGCTTTGTGACAAAGTGCCAGGCTCCGCGGCGCATCGCTTCGACCGCGGTATCGACCGAGCCATAAGCCGTCATCATGAGCGAGACCGGCGGATACGGAAGGGCAAGAGCGGCATCGAGGACTTCCATTCCGGAATCAGCTCCGAGGCGGAGGTCGGTCAGAAGGAGGTCGATTTCCTCTGACTTGAGAACCTGGGTGGCCTGCTTCAGATCTGCGGCCACGTAGCAATCAAACGAATCTTCGAGTGCCATGCGGAGGGCATCACGGGTGGGTTTTTCGTCGTCGACGATCAGGAGGGTTTTCACGGTGAAATGAGTTTAAACTTCGATGGGCGCGCTGTCTGCGAGAAGGCGGACCCGTTTGTCGGTTCTGGGGAAATAGAGGGTGACCTTGGTTCCGACTTCCTCCTCGCTCTCCACTTCGAGCTCGCCGCCGTGCTCTCGCAGGATGCGGCGAACGATCAGCATGCCCAAGCCGGTGCCTTCGACCTTGGTTGTTTTAAAAGGCTCGAACATGGCTCCCATGGCTTCAGGGGAAATTCCCGAGCCGTTATCGGAAATGGCAAGGCTGACCTCGAAGTCGGTGGCGAAGGTCTGGATTGAAATTTCGCCCGCTTCCTGATCCACAGCTTGGTAGGCATTTCGGATGACATTATAAAGCGCTTGCTTGATCTGGGTGGGATCGAGGTGGAGTGACGGGAGGTCGGGAGCGAGGTCAAGTTTGACCGAAATTTCGCGGCTTTCCAGTTCCGGGCTTAAGGTCAAAAGGCTTTCCTCAAGGAGTTGATGGAGCTCGGTGGCTTCACGCTCCGGCTTGGTGGGGCGCATGGCCTGGAGGAATTGCTTCAGGATGGTGTCAAGGCGGCTGATTTCGTTCCGGGCGGTTCCGAGGTGTTCTTGAAGAGGTTTTTGGTCGCTCTCGGGAAGATCCCGAACCCGCCGCTCCAGAAGTTGGAGGTGAAGGGAAAGAGAGTTGAGCGGGTTTCCGATTTCATGAGCCACGCCGGCGGCGAGAAGGGTAAGTGCGTTGAGCTTTTCAGACTCCATCTCCTGTTCGGCTTCCGCCCGGGAACGGGTGATGTCACGGACCAGCATGACATGGCCCAGATCTGCTTCACCTTCCTCGGCAACCGGGGAGAGGTAAAAATTCAGGAAACGGTTCTCGGGGTAGAAGACCTCGAGGTCACGGCTCACGGTACGCCGGTTTGATAACATTAAGGCGGTCCAATCGACGCCCCTGACAATTTCCTCGAGCTGTTTTCCTTGGGCCTCCTCAGGAGAGGTTCCGAAAAATCGGCATCCGGCGTGGTTGATGAAGCTAATGCCTCCGGCGGTGTCGAGGAGAAGAACGCCTTCCTGCAGGGCTTCAAAGACCTTTTGAAGAAAGCCTTTCTCCCGCACGAGACGGGAGAGCAAGGCCTGCACTTCCTCCGGCTCGATCTGGTCGAGCCGTGAAAGGATCTTTTCTAAAACCGCCGATTTCAATGCCGCGACAGATTGGCACAATCCGAAGAGTGGTGCAATGTTCAGCGAGATCCAAAGTCAAAAGAACTTGAGTCCCCTTTAAAGTGATTCCTATCGGGTGACTGAAACCGAGATTCGAGCAAAGATGCGATTTCCATTTTCGGTGGGCAGGGCAAAGCGCATTTTGGCGGTGTCATTGGGCATGTTCGACTGGCTCAGGAAGGTGACTCCGTCAGTGGTCCATGTTTGAAGATCAGCGGACACTTCCACCACGACCACGGCATCGTCCGCACCATGCATTCGCTGGTATTCAAAAATCGCGATATTTTCGACAAACTCGAACTGTCCGGCCTCAGTGGATCCGGTGGCATATTCAAGAAGTTCCCTGCTGGTGCTTCCCAGGAATGGATTTGAATCGCTGGATCCAGGCGTGCCACCCGGGGCCTTGCTTGATCGCCAATTCTGTGGGAGTTCTGGATTGGAAGCTCCTGTGGGTGCGACCAAGACAAGACTGTAGCCACCTCCGTCGGCAATTGCAGGCCATGGGTCCTTGTCATTATAGCGGATGGTTTGGATGATGCTTCCGTCTGCGGCGCTCAGAGTCACTCGCTCTCCGTTGTTGGCGAGCCGGGAGGTGTAAATTCCTCCGACCGCGATGGCATTTCCAAAAGCAGCCTCGAATGCGACCTGATCCGAGATCAAAACCATGCGCTCTCCCGGGGCAAGTGAAGCCTGGTCATCGAAGCTGAACGCGATTCCCTCGATGAAGGAGACCCCCGAGAGGTTAATGGACTGTGCCGAGATATTCATGAGCTCGATAAATTCCGAGTCACCATCCTGTTCGTCGCCAGGATTGTAGTGGATCTCGGAGATGACGAGATTGGCAGCCGAAGCGGGTTGGTCGGTGATGAAAGTGGCCTCATTGATGGCGCTCCATTCCGAGCCATCATAGATGCGGGCTCTCACCTCGCCGGTGGAATCGACAGGAACGACGGCAAAGCTCTTATAGCCAAGCTCAAGGTCGAAGACCAGGTCGCTGCTTCCTGCCGTCTTGTTGTGGATCTCGACGCAAATCGTATTCTCACCTTGTACAAAGAGGCTTCCGTCGAAGGTGTAAGGGTCGAAGATTCCCTCGTTACCGCTTTCTGCGGCGAGGGTTTCCAGCGTGATCAGCCCCTCGGGCATATTCTCGCGAAGAATTTCAGTTCCGTTGAGATAAACGATCGCGCCGTCATCAGCATGAATTTTGATCTGGCCTTCACTGATGGTGGCGGCGTCAGTGATTTCAAACGACTTTCGAAAGTAGACGGTGACTTTTCTTGGTCTGATTTCATTTACCGTGGTTACGACCGTGGTGTTAGCTGTCTCTTATACACATCTCCGAGCCCACGAGACCGAGGCTGATCTCG
>CAJXVQ010000403.1 GCA_913060685.1 uncultured Verrucomicrobiales bacterium | reverse complement strand
CGAGATCAGCCTCGGTCTCGTGGGCTCGGAGATGTGTATAAGAGACAGGTGCCGCGCTCGAGGTGGGGAAGGAGGGTGTCTTGCTGGGCTTTGTTGAAGCGGTGAATCTCGTCGATGAAGAGGATGGTGGTTTGGTCACGCAGGGTTTGGTAGGTGCGGGCGGCTTCGATCTTGGCGCGAATTTCGGCGACGTTGGATTCCACGCCGTTGAGGGACTCGAAGCGTGAGCCAGTGGTGCGGGCGATGACGTTGGCGAGGGTTGTTTTGCCGGTGCCGGGAGGGCCGTAGAAGATGAGGGAGGTAAATCGGTCGGCCTCTATGGCACGGCGGAGGAGTTTACCCTCGGCGAGGATGTGGGACTGGCCGGCGATTTCTGAAAGGCTGCGGGGGCGCATGCGGGCGGCGAGGGGCTCGCCATGATGGCTCTCCAATTCGTGCGATGGCGAATCGTCCGGGGCGAAGAGTGAATCCATGGTCTGTTTGTAGGATGATGAGCGGAGCGATGCCACGGAATTTTTTGGATCGGGTGTTGAGGAGTTCCTGATTGCTGGAGGGATGTTGCTGGTTCAGCATCCTGAGAATGAAGACGCGAGATATTGTGGCTATTTTGATTTTGGTGGTGGCCACGATTTTGATCGTGTTTCGGCCGTGGGCGGGTGAGGGCGGTGATGGTGATCAGGCTTCTGGGGGGAATAAAGGAGGCGGGGGTGCTGGAGGCAGTCAAAGTGCTGGCTCCGGGACAGATGGGATGGGCTCAGAGAGGAGGACTCGTTCCAATCGGGTGATCAAGGAAAGGCCCAAGAAGGTTACGACCGAGTCGGGACTACAATACGAGGTTTTGACGGAAGGCGAGGGAGACAATCCCGGGCCGACATCTACCGTGAAAGTCCACTACGTAGGCACCTTGGAGGACGGGACCGTTTTTGATAGTAGCCGGAAAAGGGGGCAACCTGCGGAATTCCCGCTGAATGGTGTTATCAAGGGGTGGACGGAAGGGCTTCAGCTCATGAAGCCTGGCGGGACCCATCGATTTACGATTCCCTCTGATCTTGCTTACGGGGATCGCGGGGCTGGAGAGACAATCCCCGGAGGTGCGACCTTGGTTTTTGAGGTGGAATTGCTCTCGATTGAAAAGCCGTAGGCGGGATCAGTCTTGCCAAGGGGGAGGCTGTCGTTGGATACTCCAGACGTGAGCGAAGCACAGAAGCCTCTGGTGGGAGTGGTCATGGGAAGTGATTCCGATTGGCCTACGATGGAAAAAGCTGTTGAAGTTTTGGAGAAATTCGGGGTGCCCTACGAGGCGCGGGTGGTGAGCGCCCACCGGACGCCGGAGTTGCTGGTGGAGTATTCGAAGACAGCACAGGAGCGCGGCTTGAAAGTGATCATTGCGGGCGCGGGTGGCGCAGCGCATTTGCCAGGGATGGTGGCGGCGATGACAATTTTGCCGGTGCTGGGAGTGCCGGTGCAGTCGCGGGCGCTGAGCGGGATGGATTCCCTGCTCTCGATTGTGCAAATGCCGAAGGGGATTCCGGTGGCGACCTTTGCGATCGGGGAAGCCGGAGCGGGGAATGCCGGCCTGTCGGCGGTGTCGATTTTGGCAACGAGCGATGAGAATCTGGCCGGGAAACTCCAGGAGTTTCGTGACGATCAACGGGACACTGTTTTGGGGAAAGTATTGCCTCCGCAAGCGTGATGATGACTCTTGGGATTTTAGGCGGAGGTCAGCTGGCACGGATGTTGTGTCTGGAGGCGCGGCGGATGGGTGTTCGCACCGTGGTATGGAGTGGCACGCCCACGGCAGAGCCGACGGAGGGAGTGGCCGATATCTTGATCAAGCGGAAGTTTGACGATGTCGAAGCTCATGAGGAATTTTGCCGACAAGTCGATGTGGCGACGGTGGAGTTTGAGAATATTCCGCTGGAGACCTTGAGGAAAGTAGAGGAGGCGGTTGGGCTTTATCCCTCGGCGGAGAGTATCGGAATCAGTCAGCACCGCTCACGGGAGAAAACCTTTCTGCGAGAGCATGGCATTCCTTGTGCGCCCTTTGCTTTGGTGGGGACGTTGGATGAGTTAAAGCTGGCTTATCAAGAGGTCGGACCGGCGACGGTTTTGAAGACGGCGGCGTTTGGATACGATGGCAAGGGGCAGGTGAAGATCACCGCTGCCGATCAGTTGGAAGCGGCGTGGGAATCAGTGCAAGGCGAGCTCTCGGTGTTGGAAGGGTTTGTGGATTTTCAGTGCGAGGTATCGGTTTTGGTGGCTCGTGATAAGGACGGGCAATGTCTGGCTTTTCCGGTTGCTGAGAATGAGCACCGCAATCATATCCTGGACCTCACGATTGTGCCCGCGAGGGTTTCGCAGGAGACCTTGCAGGAGGCCGAGGAGACCGCAATTCGATTGGCGGATGAGTTGAATTACCGCGGGTTGTTGGCGGTTGAGTTTTTTGTTGAGAAGTCGGGCCGGGTGGTCGTGAATGAGATGGCGCCTCGTCCGCACAATTCGGGTCATTTTACGATGAACGCTTGTGTGACTTCGCAGTTCGAGCAGCAGCTCCGGTCGGTGTGCGGTTTGCCGCTGGGCTCTCCCGAGCTTTTGTCGGATACGGTGATGGTAAATCTCCTGGGTGACATGTGGAATCCGGATCTTAAGGTGGCTGAAATCCATGGAACCGAAGGAGCGAAACTTCATCTCTATGGTAAGAGTAGCCCCGGTGAGCGCCGTAAACTCGGGCACGTCAATGTGGTGGGCGGAGATAATGTGGAAGCCCGTTCCCGCGCTCTGAAAGATAAGCTGCTCAGTTTAAAAAAATCATGAAATACCTCGCTGCCTTTTTACTGCTGTCCCTCCTGTCGCCGGGTGGGGAGATTAAGTTGACTTCGTATAATATTCGACAGGATACGCCGGGTGACCGGGGTGATCGTGATTGGAGCAAAAGGACTCCCGGGGTGGTTCGATTTTTGAAGGATGGTGGATTTTCCGTGATCGGACTTCAGGAGGCGAAGCACAATCAGGTGGCAGATATTCAGAAAGGACTCCCTTCTTTCAAACAGTTGGGAGTTGGCCGGTCCGATGGTAAGAAGGGCGGAGAATACTCACCTTTATTCTACGATCCCAAGATTTGGACAGCGGATGCAAAGGAGCAGGGGACCTTTTGGCTCTCGGATACTCCGGAGAAACCGGGGAGCATGACATGGGGAAACCGGGTCACGCGGATTTGTTCATGGGCTCGTCTGGTTGGGAAAGATGGCAAGGCTCTCTATGTCTACAACACGCACTGGGATCATCAAAGCCAGCCGTCTCGCGAGAAGGCTGCGGTCTTAATTCTGGAGCGGATCAAGGCGCGGAAGAATACGAATGAGCCGGTGGTTTTGATGGGCGATTTTAATGCCACCACAGCCAATGCGGCGATCAAGTCGCTCTTAACTTCCAAGCTCGTGACCGATCATGGTGGAGCCGACCAGCGGCTGACCTTTAACCACTGGAAACCAGGTTTGAAACCGGGGCTGCGTATTGATCACATTTTCACGAGCCCCTCGATCAAGGAGGCGAAGTTTGAGGTCTTGGCAGATGGCGATCCGGTGAATTCGGATCATCAGCCGGTGGTGTTGACGATTTCCGGGGAGTCGCTTTGAGGCAGTGGGAGACACTCGGAGAGGTGTCCTTCCATTAAATATCGATGACGTAGCCGCCCATGTTGCTGACGGCTTCGGCTTCATCAACGTGGATCCAGCGGATGGTGTAATTGCTGCCCCAGGAGTCGCTCACGGCAATCTCGTTGGTGGTTTCATTGTAGCCGATGATCATGCAGATATGGTGGTTGGCCTTGGCCTGTAAAGCGGGGACATTTTTCTCGGCGGAGGCGGCGATCTTGGTGGCGTAGTCGGCCCAGTCCTTGACGTTTTTGCGTGCCCGGGTCCGGCCGTTTGCGACCTGATTGTATCCGGAGAGACTGCACATTTGCCAGAGGATGGGGACTCCCTTGTCGATATAGCGTTTGATCTTGTTCGGAGCGAGTGACTTGAGGGCGATCTGGCGGGCGGTGCGACCGCCTTTGCTGCGGGTGGTGAAGGCGACTTCCTCGTAGAGTTTGTTGGTATTGGTTCCTCCTCCGCCTTCGGTTGCGAGAGTGGCAAGGAGATACATGTCGGAGGGGACACCCGCGTGGCGCATCGCGCGTTCGAAGGTGGCCGGGGCGCAGTATCCTTTCGGGCCCTGATCAACCATAGGGATATTTTTGATGTAAACGTCGCCATTGCTTTCGCGGGTGACACTTTCCTTGAGTCGAACCTTGATCTCGCCGTCGCTGATGCGTGAGAAGCGCCCTCCGCCGTCGGCGAAGGAGGCCCGGACGATGCTGAGGCCGACATATTCTTCCTCAACATGTGCGAGTAGGAAAGAGTGGCCGTTCCAGTCCCAGCGACGGACATTGTGGCTTTCGTTTCCCTGCCCGAGCATGCGTTGTTTGGTGGGCTCGCCGAGGATGCCGGTGAGAGTCTTCGCGATGGACTCGGCGTCGTAGATCATGGCTCCCTCCAGGGTGTTGCGGTCGATCTCTTTGCCGTTGTTTTTGAAGTGATCCTCTCCGGCACCGACGTTGCTGAGCGAGTCACCTTTGTTGGAAAAGATGACCGAGAGGGAGAGGGTGCGATTGTTGTGGTCACCATAGGCGACGATGGTCTTGGGTTTGGCTCCCGCAAAGGAATAGGAATTCCGGGTGTAGAGACGGTAGCTGCTGGTGAAGGGCGTTTCCGATTCCGTGGGAAGCCTCAAGCGTTTGGCGACGGTTTTGGCGGGTTCGTTCCAGATGTTTCCATTGCTGGCAAAGAGGGGGTGACCGAGAGCCTCGTTCAGAGGTTGCAGGTGTTTCTCGACTTTATCGCGGTGGGATTTCCAGGTCTGGCGGATGTCAGTGCGGGATTCCTCCGAGAGGTAAGCGAGGGGGGTGTCGAACTCCTGGCCATCGGCCCGGCGGAGAAGCGCGATGTCCTTTTCTAGGTTGATCAGTTCAACGCGGAGTTTGTCGGTGCCATTGGCTTCCTGGAGGGTAATGAGAGGCTCGGCTTGGACGAGAAGGGCGCTTGCGGCGAGAATGGGGAGGAGAGGGCGAAGTGTCATTGGGTCGGAGTGTGGGAAAATCTATGGCAGAAACGCGATTCGGGTTGAATAAATTAGTTCATTGGTGCATCTTATCAACAGCTTGTGGGGGCGTTCTGGTTTCGACTGGATGTTTATAACGCTGGCTGCATGTAGAGGTTGATCGGTTGGCCTCTTTAAAAAGCCGCTCAAAACAAATAATTGCAGACTCTAACGAGCTCGCACTTGCTGCTTAATTGACAGCAACGTCCCAATCCTGACGCCTATTACGGGGCGGGGCGACTACTTAATAGGCTGGCTGCTGAGTCGGGGATCCGGGCAAGGCAGTGAGATTCAACAGGATCATCGGATCAGCGGACGGGCTAGGTGAGGCCCGCAGATCTTAAAGCAGCAAACGCCTGGCTAAACTTGTAGACGCCTTCGTGAAAGGCATTTAGGACACGGGTTCAACTCCCGTCGCCTCCACCACTACTTTTAATCAAAGGGTTACGCGGAATTTCGGTTCCCCGTAACCCTTTTTGTTCCCCGTAACCCTTTTTTATACCCGTAGTTATACTTCGCTCGGTTTGAGGAACTCCTCACCTCCCAGCCCCTTGCCAATTTCATCATCATCTTCACGAGAAAAACGGTGTCTGAAACCCGAAGGTGGGGCAGGGGCCGCATATACGACCGGACTTGCTGGTGGAGGAATATTAGAATCCCCAGCTCCGTCCCAAGGCTCCATGCTCCCTTCTGCGAACTTATCGGAGGATAAAGCACATTTTCACCAGAATTCCCGGCAGTGATCTTCTCGGCTCTTCCTGCTGATTGGGCGAGTCTTTCCTGCTGCTGGGATTGGGGAAAATCCCAAAATCAAAATTCGGCTTACCAAAAACTCTTCCAGTCAATCTGGTATCCTACGTGATCTCGCTGACATCCTCGATCAAATTACTGAGCGCGAAAGTGAACTTAACAAGCCTCGGCTACTGTTTTTGGTGTTGCTCCTACTGACTGGAATTTGCTTTTGGTGCGAGAGCCTTAAAGCCGCCTTTGGACCGGAGCGGAGAGGGGAGAAGGGGGGCGATCGAGGGTGCGATTCGGGCCGGTGGTCGCGGGATGATCAGGTTCCTCGTGAACCGCGACGACTCGCCCGGAGATAAAATGCCCCTAGCCATCACATCCGAGCAGGATAGAGTCTGTCTCTTATACACATCTGACGCTGCCGACGATCTACTCTGTGTAGA
>CAJXVQ010000402.1 GCA_913060685.1 uncultured Verrucomicrobiales bacterium | reverse complement strand
ACGAGATCAGCCTCGGTCTCGTGGGCTCGGAGATGTGTATAAGAGACAGGGCATGCTTCGAGTGAATGGAGAATTGGTCGACCAGGAATTGGTGGAGGAGACGTTTCATCGGGTGAAAACCGCGGAGGAGCAAAAGGTGCAGGTGTCTTGCTGTGAACGTGATCCGGAGTTTTATGAACAGGCGGAACAGGAGGTCGCGGATTCGATTTTGATCGCGCAGGAGGCGGAGAAGCGGTTCGAAACGATTCCGGAGGATGAGATCACTCCGAAGCTGAAGGAGATGATTGATGCTTATCGCGAGCACGGGGCCTCGTGGGATATGTTGGAGGCTCAACGCGACATGATGAGGCACGAGATTGCGGCCTCGCTGCGGATGGATAAATTGATCGGCGATTTACTGGGGGATGACAATGGGGTGAGCGAGGAGGAAGTGCGGGCCTTTTATGAGGAGAATCAGAAGGAATACCGGACGCCGGCGGAGGCGCGGAGCCTGCATTTGATGAAGACGCTGAATGAGACGACGACGGCAGATGTGGTGTTTGCGAAGTTGTGCGAGGTGCGGGAAGAGGCGCTTGAGGGAGGGAACTTTGAGGAGATTGCAAAGCGGGAGACGGAGAAATCGACCGGTGAGCTGGATCTGGGGTGGATCCCGCTGGATCGGCCCACGAATCCGTTTGAGGCGACTCTTTTCTCAATGCGCGAGGGCGAAGTGTCACCGGTGATTGTTTACGAACATGCGATGCATTTGGTGAAGGTGATGGAGGTGAAGCCGGAGGAGGTGGTGCCTTTTGAGGATGTCCGCGAGGAGTTGGAGAATCGGGCGCTGGCGCGGAAGCGGCGCGAGGCGCTGCAGGCGCTGGCGGTGAGGCTTCGTGAATCGGCGGTGATAGAAAAGATCGACATGACGGGCGAAGAGGATGCATAACTGTGCATGCTTTTTCGTTATGGTCTCTATCCTGCTCTACCGGCGCTGACTTTAGGGTCGGCCTCGGGGCAGGATGCGCTCAAGTATCGCTTCCAATTCTATGATGAAGAGGATGGGCGGATTGATGTGGAGTCACACTACCTCGACTACGAGCATAACTGGGGGCAGTCGAAGGCGAGCTTGCGGTTGGCGATTGATACCCTGAGCGGAATGACGCCCACGGGGACTCACGCGCGGGGTGATGAATCGGACTGGTTGTTTCAGCAGATTGATGATGAGCGCCAGGTGGTGGTGGCGACGATTGAGCA
Organism: uncultured Verrucomicrobiales bacterium; assembly: GCA_913060685.1. Taxonomy (GTDB): domain Bacteria; phylum Verrucomicrobiota; class Verrucomicrobiia; order Verrucomicrobiales; family Akkermansiaceae; genus SW10. The sequence goes on along the minus strand of CAJXVQ010000402.1, from coordinate 5,087 downwards.
CGAGCTGAATGATTACACGCTGAGCTTTGAGTATGCCCATAGCAAGGAAGAGGATTATCGATCCAATGCGGTGACAGCTCAGGTGAGTCGACAGTTTTACCAAAAAAATACCACGGTGACGGCGGGGGTGGCTTTTGCTTTCGACGAGGTTTTGGAGACGCCTTTTACGAATAATCTCGAGGATGAGGATAAGGATACCTTTGATTTGAGTGTGGGAGTGTCGCAAATTCTGGGCCGGAATACCTTGTTTGATTTCAACTTCGGCTATGGCCGAAGTACGGGATATCTCGGAGATCCTTATCGTCGTATTTCCCAAATTCGGACGATCATTTTGGATGGTCCGTTTGGGCCGATTCCGGTGACAGATACTTTTGATTATGCGGAGAACCGGCCGGACGAGCAGCATCGCTTTGTGGCGAAGGCGAGCTTGCGACACTACTGTGAGAAGGCGAATGCGGCTTTGAACGGCTCGTATCGTTTCTTCGCGAATAACAATAGTTTGCAAGGGCACACGCTGGAGGTGAAGTGGATCCAGCAGGTGAATTCGCAGCTGAGCGTGACGCCTTACCTGCGGTATTATCGCCAGAGTGAGGCTGATTTTTATTATCCCACGCTTACGGGGACGGGGATCGATGGGACGGATTTGATTGACGGGAGCGGGGAGAATTATTCCTCGGACTATCGGATTTCAGAACTGGATGCCCTGACCTACGGGCTTAGGGTGGCGTGGGAACCCAGGGATGATCTCATTCTGGATTTACAGTTGGAGAGGTATGAGATGAATGGTTTGGATTCGCGGACCCCGGGATCGTTTTTTCCGACGGCGAATGTGATTTCGGTAGGTGCGCAGTGGCGTTTTTGATCAGGGGATGGCTGCGAATTTGACAGGAGGGCTTTTTCGGCTGAAATTTCAGGCACTGGGAACGGTGTGTGAGTTGCAGTTTCGAACGGAGTCCGTCGAGGCGGCCAAGGGGTATCGCAAGGCGGCGCTGGGTTGGTTGCGGGAGTTCGAGGAGAAGTGGTCGAGATTCAAGCCGGAGAGTTTGCTTTGTGAAATCAACGCGAAGGCCGGGAGAAGTGCGGTGGAAATTTCCGGGGAGGATGAGGAGATTTTGCGACTTTGTGAGCATACCTATCGGGTCTCGGAGGGCTTGAATGATCCGACGTCATTTCCAATGACTGCTTTGTGGGATGAGGCGGGGAAGAAGGATTGTTTGCCGGGCGGGGATGAAATCAAGGCGGCGAAGGCTTTGGTATCTTGGCCATCGGTGGAGTGGGGGAATGGGAAGGTGTTTTTACCCGAACGGGGGATGGCGTTGGAGATTGGCGGGTTCGGGAAAGAGTATGCGGTGGACCGGTTGATTGAGTTTGCGAAGCAGTTTGAGATTCGTGATTGCTTGGTCGATTTGGGGCGGGATGTCGCGGCGATCGGGGAGCCGCCCCATGGTCGGACCTGGGTCCTGGGGATTGAGGATGCGAGGGAGGAGGATGCGGCGGCGTTTCGGCTGGCGATCAGCGGAAAGGGTTTGGCAACCTCGGGAAACGGGCGGCGATTTCGGATGATTGGGGGGAGGAAATTTGGTCACATTATTGACATGCGGAGTGGTTGGCCGGCTGAGAATGAGGTCATCACGGCCTCATGCTTGGGCGATGACTGTTTGACAGCAGGCCTTCTTTCGACGAATGCTTGCATCATTGGAATGACTGAAGGGATGGAAGCGATCGAGCGAAAGTTCGGTGTTGAGGCCATTCTCCAGGGTTCCTCGGAAACGCTCTATAGCTCTCAAATTTACCACTATGTCCTTCGCTCTTAAATCACTCGCGGTTTGCTCCCTCCTCCTGCCATCGTGCACGGTAGTTTCGACTCCGGCGGAGCGAAAGAATCTGGCCTCGAAGGTGATGTCGGCGGAGCGTGATGCGCTCGGGGATGCGATGTCGGATCATATGTATTTTTCGCGTGAAGCTTCGCAAGGAGGAAACGGAATCGGAGGGGGCGGCTGCGGCTGCAATTAATTTTATGAACTATCGAATCGCCTACGAGAGATCGGCCAATGTGGCCGTGAGTGGTCTCGCGATGGCAGCGCAGCGGCTGCCATTTTTGAAGAATCTGACTCCGATCTTCGGCGCGAGCGGAGGAGTGAATTTGGCAGCTCCGCTGGCGGTGACCTTTGTGGGAACGCATGCCTTGTCGGGACAATCGGTGATGATTGTGCCCTTAAACGGGGCGACTGATACGGAAAAGGTGACGGTCGGGGATCAGTTTGTGTGGAGCTTTAAATCGGACCAACACTCGATGGTGTTGGTGGACCTTGATACCGCAGGGCTTGTTGAGCCGCTTCCGGCCGGGTTGACATTGAGCGGTCCGCAGAGTGGTATTTTCTTCATCAGCGGGATTCCCAGCGAAGCTGGTGAGTATACCATTACGATGGAGGGATACCGCCGGACTTCCCGGCTTGGAGGGACGACGGTGCCTTACGTTTTATCGTTATTGGTGGAGCCGGGTGCGAGTCCATTTGACGAATTTTTGGCGACGTTCTGGTCGGGTGATGACCTCAGTCATCCCGAGCTTGTTGCGCCGACAGCTGATCCGGATGGCGATGGGATCGATAATGCGCTGGAGTTTGTGTTGGATCTCGATCCGACCAAACCGGACGCGATGCCCGGGACGATGGGTCTTGATCCGAATGATGCCACGATGCTGCGTTACGAAATTCCTCTGAACACGCTGGCCGGAGCTGCTTCCGTGAGCTTTCAGGAAAGCGCGGATTTGGACGGTGATTTTGGCGATGTGGCGGACGATTCCTTCACGAGAACTGATGAGGCCATCGTCCTCAGTGTGCCGTTGGCGAGGAAGAAGTTCTATCGCCTGAAGGTGGTCCTTTAATCACTCTACTCAGCTGCTTTTTCGAAAGCGCTGGCGACGAGTTTGTCGAAGTCGGCTTTGACTTTCTTGAGGTCGGCTTCCGATCCGGTCATTTTCAAAAAGACATCTCCCGTGGGGTGGGGGATGACGGCACCGAGGAGCATTTGGTCCGGGGTGGCAACTTTGTTGCCGCCAAAAGGAGGGCCGACCATGAAGGTGCCGGTCATGGTGACGATGGTGAGCTTTTGGTCACCGAAGGTTTTTTCCTCGGGAGTGACTTTGGCCTCGCCGTCTTTGAACTGGCCTTTCCAACGATCGAGATTCGCTTTGACCCCGCCGCCCTGACCTTGGCCGAAGTGGTAGAATTTGAGGAGCGGCCCCTCTTTTTTGCCGTGGCTGAGGGCGGCCTTGACCATGGGCCCGGAGGGCGCGGTGACCCAGGCTTTGGCGGGCTTGAAGGTGAAGTTTCCGACCTTAAAAGGATCTTGGGCGGTGAGAAAGGTGAGGGAGAGGGCCCAGAGAATGGCGATGAGTTTCATGGGGGAAATTAAAGCGGGTGTTTCGAGATTTGCGATGGATATTTTGGCTGTTGCCTGGGTTCCGCATTCAGACTGCAGTCCAAGCTCCGTAGGCTTTCGGCCTATTCGGGCGAGAGGGAGGCTGCGATCTTTGGGATCCACTTAACGGCCTCGGGGCTGGCGGTGTTGAGGGTGATGAGGAAGCCGGTTTTCTGTTCGAGATCAAGGGTGGCGCGGGCATACCACATGGTGTTGGAGCCGTCGTGCATGAGGGTGGTGACTTGGCCGTCCTTGCTGCGTGTTCCCCAGCCGAGGGCGTAGTTTCCGCTGACGGGAGTGTGGAGTTTTAGGTAGCTGGCTTGGGTGAGGAGCTTGCTTTCGCCGTGGTGGCCTTTGATCTGGTCCTGGCAGAAGAGGACCCAGTCGGAGAGGGTGAGGTGGAGTCCGCCGGCGGGTCCATACATGGGCGGATTGTCGTGAGCCATGGGCTTGCCATTGTGATGGCCGTGGATGGCATTGGGGCCTTGGGGAGGGCCGAAGCCCACGCTCTTGATGCCGAGGGGGGTGAAAAGGTGTTCGATGATGGCTTTCTCCCAAGTGGTGCCAAGGCGTTTCTCGATCACTGCTCCAGCAATGATGTAGCCGAAGTTTGAGTAGAGGAAGCCCTTGGCGGGCTCTTTCTTGAGGCCGATTTTGGTGACGGCGAGGCGTGAGAGGGTTCTGTTTTCTCCTTGCGGGTTGGCGGGAAGGCCGGCGGTGTGACTGAGAAGTTGGGTGATCGTGATTTTGCGGGCCTCCGGATGAAATTTTTCGGCGAGCTTGGGAAAGACTTCAGCCATCGTGGTCTCCCAGGTGATGATTTTCTTTTCGACGAGGATCGCCATGAGAGTCGAAGTCATGGCCTTGGCGTCCGAGCCGATGTGCCAGACGGAGTCTTTTTTGACCTCGATGTCCTGATCCGACCGGGTTTTTCCGGAGACGAGAAAAGTGGTGATTTTTTGAGAATTGAAGGCCACTGCGCCGATTGCGGGGATCTTTGCGGAGGTTTGGGCCTTATCGAGAATGGCTTGGGTGTTATCGGGTTCCGCTGCTAGTAGGTGAGAGAGGAGGAGAAAAGGGAGCCATTTCATGTGGGTCGGGGGGTAACAAACTTGTTTCGCGATTACGAATTAGAATAATTCCAAATTAGGCCTTGATGTGTTACAATATCGTAATAGCTTCCCGCCGACGATGATTTCGCATGTGAACAATACGAACCCCGAGCCGTCGGACTTTCCGTCCGAGCTGGAGGGTTTGCGGATGACCAAGCAGCGCCGCGAGGTGCTCGCGGTCATTCTTGCTGAACGTGATCACCCCACAGCCAACGACGTTTTCATGCGGGCTCAGAACCGGATGCCGACGATCTCGCTGGCAACGGTTTATAACTGCCTCGAGGCCTTGGTGAGTCACAAAATTGTGCGACAGGTCAACCTGGAGCGGGAATCCTCACGCTACTGTCCGAATCTCACGGACCATTGCCACTTTCAGGACGAGCAGTCCGGTAAAATTCACGACGTCGTTTTTAAAGACGGGATAAAGCTTGAAGATATTCTCGAGCTCCCCGAGGGAACAGAAGTCAGCCACCTTGAAATCAGCCTGAAGGGAATCTTCGGCCAATCCCTGTCTCTTATACACATCTCCGAGCCCACGAGACCGAGGCTGATCTC
>CAJXVQ010000401.1 GCA_913060685.1 uncultured Verrucomicrobiales bacterium | reverse complement strand
TAGATCGTCGGCAGCGTCAGGATGTGTATAAGAGACAGGGGGAATATCGAGGCGTTTCTTGATGGTTTTTCCTCTCTTCACCAGAAAGTTCACCATGGGGAGGCATGACCTCCCCATGGTGAATCAAAAAAGCAAAACCCAAGGAGCCACCGCAGAGGCGTGGATCAAAGCCGCTTGGGTTTGTTCAACAACCGAAAGCTCCCGGAGGCTCCGCTCAGAAGCTGTCTTTGGGGGGCGCTGGCGGATTTGGTATCACGCCCGCCCACAGTCTTCCCGATCAGATTCGGAGGATTGATCTGTCGGAGCAATCGGGATCACCTCAATTCTGTTTGGCGTTCATGATCTGTTCCATGACCTGCTCCAAACCAAAACTCCCCGGCTTCTGGCGCGGTGGGTATTCCTTAAAGGTGCTGAGGAATTCGCCAACGACATCCTGGGCCGGAACCAGCGCGAAGACACGCTCAAACATCCACTCCTTGTAGGCCATTGCTCCGAGGCCTTCCTCGAAAGGGTCGCTGCGCAGGTTTACCAGTTGCGGGAAAACCTTCTCGACCGGGCCGCGATCGTAAATGTTCTCCGGCGATGTGCGAAAGTGGATCTTCCACTGCTTGTAGCGCAAGGCCTCAAGCACGCCGGTATCGGCAAAGTAGAAAAACTCCTTGCGTGGCCCCTCGGTCACTTCGCCCTTGAAAAAGGGAAGGAAGTTGTAGCCGTCGAGGTGAACCTTGTAAGTCATTTTGCCGGCTTTCATACCTTTGAGAAGCTTCTTCTTCACGTCAGCGTCGCCCGCTGCAGCGAGTAGGGTTGGTAACCAGTCTTCGTGACTGATGACGTCGTTGATCACTGTGCCCGGTTTGATCACGCCAGGCCAGCGAACGAATTGTGGAACGCGGAAACCACCTTCCCACCAGGTGCCCTTTTCGCCCCGGAACGGTGCCTGCCCACCATCCGGCCAGGTCATCTTCTGCGCTCCGTTATCACTGCTGAAAATAACGATCGTGTTGTCCGTGATACCGAGATCATCGATTTTCTTGAGAAGTTCACCGACGATGTGATCCAATTCCATCATCCCGTCAGGATAGAGGCCCAAGCCTGTCTTGTTCGCATATTTCTCGGTCAGATGCGTCCAGTTGTGCATCCGTGTCGTGTTGTGCCAGAGGAAGAAGGGTTTCTCGGCCTTGACGGAACGGTCCATGAAATCGAACGATTTCCCGAGCAGTTCCTCTTCGACCGTTTCCATGCGCTTCTTCGAGAGGGGACCGGTGTCTACGATCTTGCCGTCGGCCTTGGCGTCGATGACTCCGCGCGGTCCGTATTTTTTGTGGAATTCCGGATCCTTCGGGTAGTCAGGATTCTCGAATTCCTCCTCGGCATTCAGGTGGTAAAGATTGCCAAAAAATTCGTCGAAACCATGGTTCGTCGGCAGATACTCGTCCCTGTCTCCGAGATGGTTCTTGCCGATCTGCGCGGTAGCGTAACCGTGGGGCTTGAGCAGGCCGGCGATGGTCGGATCCTCCTTGAAGAGGCCTTGTTTCGCGCCGGGCATGCCGACTTTTAACAAGCCGGTGCGGACCGGACTTTGACCGGTGATGAACGAGGCGCGTCCCGCCGTGCATGACTGTTGCGCGTATGTATCGGTGAACAGAGCGCCTTCCTTCGCAATCCGATCAATGTTGGGCGTTTTATATCCCATCATGCCTTGGTTGTAAGCACTTAGGTTCCAGTAGCCGATGTCGTCGCCCCAGATCACAACGATGTTTGGCTTGCTCGACTGGGCTTTTGCGGCGGGCGAACACAGAAGGAAGGCAGAGATCAGGAAGAGGACCAGAGGGATTAGTATTTTTACTTTCATCGTTAGCGTATTAATTATGGGTCTGAAGAAGTTCATCCTCCTCATTTGGAAATTTAGTTTTTTTTTTTTTTTCAAGGCAATCATTAGTTGACGATAAATTCTTCCGGATGGGAAAAAATCATGCCGCATCCGCTAAAGCTCTCCGATCTGAAATTCCCGTGGCGAAAGGGCCGGCCCACCGGGCGATTCTCACGGTGCTCCGGCGACTCTGATCGGTTTCAGCGTCGAGCCTCGATCCCCTCCACCCTTTGAGTTTTCCCCGTTGCTGCGGAGGAGGTGTCGGGTGGAAGTTGGATGGATGTATTTTGTGGGGCTGGTAAGGATCAGCGATCCTTGCGGTCCTTTTTGCTGCGGGAGCGGAAGGAAATGGGAATGGGGAGGCCGTCGGTCGGGTGCTTGTCTTTGATCTGGTTGACGAGGTAGTTCTGGAAGGACTCTACGACGAAGTGTTTGTCATTGACGAAGAGGACATACTCGGGGACGGGGATGGCCTGATAGCGGTCGTTGACGGCGGTGGTGGCGTAGAAGAGCTTGAGGCGTTTTTTGTGACGCTTGTGCTCGGGGGGAGGGTTCTTGATGAAGGCATCCTGAAGGAGACGGTTGAGCGGGCCGGTGCCGATGACTTCCTGCGCGTTGTCCCGGATGCGGGAGATCGTTTTGAAGACGTGCTGAATGGCGTGGCCTTTCATGGCGGAGACGCAGACGAAGGGGGCGTAATCGAGGAAGAAGAGCTCATTGCGGATGTGCTCTTCGGCCGACTCAATGCGGGCGGACTTTTGGCCTTCCGGGTGGTAAAGGTCAAACTTGTTGGCGATGATGAGGCAGGGCTTTTTTTCCTGCTGAATGAGGCGGGCGATCTTGCGGTCCTGCGCGGCCACGCCGGCGGCGAGGTCGACGACGAGGAGGCAGATATCGGCGCGGCGGATGGAGCGCTCGCTGCGCATGGCGGAGAAGACCTCGATGGAATCCTCCATGCTGGAGCGTTTGCGAAGGCCGGCGGTGTCGATGATGTTATGGCGTTCCTCGCCCCAGACGTAGGGGATATCGACGGCGTCGCGAGTGGTGCCGGCGATTTCGGAGACCATGGTGCGCTCGTCCTTGAGGATGGCGTTGATGAGGGAGGACTTGCCGGCATTGGGTTTTCCAACAACGGCGATCTTGAGGCCGATGGCGAGGTCGTCGTGATCGATCGCGGCTTGTTCCTTGGCTTCGAGTTTGGAGAGTTCTTCGTCGACACGGTCGAGGAGGTCGGTCATCCCGCGGCCGTGTTCGGCGGAAGTGGGGATGCCGTCACCGAAGCCGAGGCGGGCGAAGTCGCCGGCGGTGTTGTCGTGGTCCGCGCTGTCGGCCTTGTTCATGACGAGGATAACGTTGGGATTTGATTTGCGGAGGAGTTGGCCAACTTCCTCGTCGATGGGATTGATGCCGGCGCGGGCATCGACGACGAAGACGATAAGATCGGAGGAGTCCATCGCGATGCGGGCTTCCAGGGTGACTTGGTCGGAGAAGCCATCTTTATCGAAGGCGCAGATGCCGCCGGTGTCGATGAGCTCGCAAGGATTCTCGGTGAGGGTGCAGGGCGCGGCGATGCGATCCCGGGTGACGCCGGGCTGATCGTGCACGATGGCGATGCGTCGTCCGGCCAGACGATTAAAGAGGGCGGATTTCCCAACGTTGGGGCGTCCGACGATGGCGACCTGGAATGGACTGGTAGGCATGGCTGGTGCTGCTTAGGGCGTGAAGCCCGAAAGAGCAAGGTTTAGACGAGAATGGGAACGCGGTCGATCTTGATGGATCCGGCGGGAGGGCCTTCGAAGTTATCGAAAATGAACTTGTCCCATTGATCGCGAGTGGACTTGGAGAGCTTTGATTGGATGGTTTCTTCGCAATTGGAGCAAACCATCATGGGGAAGGGGTCGATGACCATGTGGTCGCCAAAGCCCATGCAGGCGACAGAGTAGTCCTTGAGGTCGGAAAGCGGGGTGGCGCAGGTGGCGCATTCCCGGGTCCATTCTTCGTAGTCACTGCTTTCGGCGAGTTTTTCGCTACGCTTGTTGAGGTTTTCGTTGTCCTCAAAGAAGGAGGCCATCGATTGGCGGGATTCCTCGGAGAAGCTTTCGGCGAGATTCCTGCGGCAGGGAAGGCAGGTGGCGTATTCGAAAACACACTCGGGTCCTTTGAAGACTTTGGTGACGGTGTAAGGGTCGTCGATTTCCTGAAAATCGCGATCGCAGGTCAGGCAGGTCGAGAAGGGTTTGTCGTGCTCTAGGGAATGGAAGAACGGGGGGATTTCGCTCATGCCGCAGGATGGTTCGAAAGGCGTAACGAATCCAAGGTTTTTCGAGGGTGATTACTCTGCCGGGGGGTGTGGGTGGGAGAAACGCGATGAGGATGGTTAATTAGAGTTGAATAAGCACCTTGAATCGAAAGACTTGTCCGACACGATTCGTAAGATCGACAACAATATTACCATGGATAACGAACCCCATTCACCAGAAGAGATCGAAAACGCCGAGGCCGAAAAAGGTAGTCCGGTCGGCCCATTTTTCCTGACGGTCTTTACCCTCGCGATCATTGGCGGTCTGATTTATCTGCCATTTTACGCCGCTCAAGAGCCTCTGAAGGGGATCTTGGATTCCGATCACTGGTGGGTTCCCAATGTGGGGGAGTATCACCCCTTGATTCTGCACCTCCCAATCGGGATTGTGGCTCTGACGGTTACGATGGAAATTTGCAGTTGGTTGTCCTTTGGTCGTTATCGTCCGATGACCGGGGTGGGCTTGTTCCTTGCTTTTATTGCGGGTGCCTTTGCCTGTGTGACGGGGCTCTTCGATATGACGGTGGATGGCCTGAAGGCGGATGACTGGGGCGATGACATGTATAAGCACATGTGGATGGGGATCACCTTTGTGGGGGTTCTCGGACTGGCGTTTTTGGCAAAGATCTGGGGTCGTCGTAATGCCTCACGTGGCCCGGTTTACGGGATTTTACTTTTGGGTTCTGCCGGAGTGATGAGCTATGGAGCTCACTTTGGAGGACTGGAAACACATGGTGCTGACCCGATTGAAAATACTCTGAAAGGGTTGGGATTGATTGGTGGGGAAGAGGAAGTTCCTGTTGGGGGTGAGATCATCAAGGTCCCCAAGGACCGTTTGGCCTTTGCCGAGGTGGTTTTGCCGATTCTGGATGATAAATGTCTCTACTGCCACTCCGAGGCAGATGATAATAACAAGGGCGAACTCTGGATGGACACTTATGAGAACCTCCTGATGGGAGGAGAGAGTCAGGATGAATTCCCGACGCTTGTTCCCGGTGATGCCAAGAAGAGTTACATGATCGAGGTGATGACTTTGCCAATGGATGATGACATGCACATGCCGCCATCCAAGAAGAAGAAGCAGATGGAAGATCATGAGGTCACGTTGCTCACCTGGTGGGTCAGTAACATTCCGACAAGCGAGACTTTGGAAGACAAGACTCTCGAGGAAATGGGTGCTCCCCAGGAGATTCTCGATGCTGCGGCCTTGCTGGTCAGTCCCGAGGAGCGCAAGGCGATGGAGGAGGCTGCTGAGGCGGCCAAGGCCAAGGTTGAGGCTGAGAAGGCTGCGAAGCGCGAGGCATTGCAGAATTCGCTGGATACGCTGAAGCAGGATCCCGCTTTTAAGACCTCCTTGAACTACGCCTCACAGGATTCGACGGATCTTGAGTTCACGGCAGTGAGTCTTCGGGAGAAGATGGATGATCAGACATTCCTGAAGCTTGCTCCGGTGGCTGAGGCGCTGACCAGTGCCAAGCTGGGTTCGACGGCGCTCACGGAAGCGATGATTTTGGCGGAACTGCCCAAGATGAAAAATCTCAAGAAGCTTGATTTGAGCCAGACCAAGGTTGGCGATTCCGCTCTTGATGCGGTTGCGACTCTGGAGGGGTTGGAGTGGTTGAACCTTTATGGCACGGAAGTGACCGATGCCGGGTTGATGAAGCTCAAGGGATTAGGGAATTTGCAGAAGCTCTTTCTCTGGCAGTCCAAGGCAACTCCTGAAGGGGCCGCGGCTCTGAAAAAAGAGCTGCCGGGCTTGGAGGTGATCTTCGGAGTGAACTAAAATCGGTAGGATTTTATTCGACTGCGCTCTCAACAGGGCGCGGTTTTTTTATGGAAAGGCGGGGTTGACTCCGCCTTTTGTCATTTCGAGGGCATAGAAGCGGTTCCCGAATTGGGACGGGTGGATGAGGGTCTGAAATTGTCTGACTTGTGGTGGTGCTGGGCCAGCGAGGAGCCAGTCTCTGCCACAGTAGGTGAGGTAGCGGCTTTGATTCATGGCGGGGTGGACGGTTAGGCCGAGGGTGCGGGCGGTGTTTTCGACCACGGTGAAATTGACATCGGCGGTGAGGTCCTGCTCACCGGGATGATCGAGGGGGTGCGTGTTGGAGCTGTCTCTTATACACATCTCCGAGCCCACGAGACCGAGGCTGATCT
>CAJXVQ010000400.1 GCA_913060685.1 uncultured Verrucomicrobiales bacterium | reverse complement strand
ATCTACACAGAGTAGATCGTCGGCAGCGTCAGATGTGTATAAGAGACAGGGGCTCAACCTCGTTGCGGTCGAAAAATTACCAATGGTCGTGCTCATAGCAGACAACCAATTTGCCTATTCCACCCCGCGCGAACGTCAGTTTGCCTGCGAGAGTCTGGTGGAGCGCGCGAAGGGATATGGAATCACGGGGAGGGAAGTCGATGCCACCGATTTTTTGAAGTGCCTTGGAGCGGTCCACGATGCCGTGAACGATGCTCGTTCTGGAAAGGGACCGCAAATGGTAGTTGGAAAATTCCTCCGCCTTTGTGGTCACGGCGAGCATGATGATGGCTATTACGTCGCATCCAAACTCCGTGAATCTGACTTGGGACGTGACTGTCTTGAAGTTGGTATTCAACAAGTGATCGCGGGTGGAATGGCGACCCCGGATGAGGTGGCCGCTTGGCAAAAGGAAGCCGCCGAAGAGGTCCAGGAAGCGGTGGCGCAAGCTCAGACCGAACCTCCGCCTGATCCTTATCAAGAAGACTGGCGGGCCACCTCATCAGAAGGGAGTTTTTCATGAGCGTGACCTACATCGACGCCATCCATCAGGCTCAGCTCGAGCTGCTGCGTGAGCGTGAAGAGGTCTTTCTCTACGGGCAGGATATCGGGGCCTTTGGGGGAGCCTTTAAAGCGACCAAGGGCTTGCATGCAGAATTCCCGGAGAGAGTTCTCGATTCTCCAATCAGTGAAGATGCCATGATCGGAATGGCCATTGGTGCCGCTATCAGCGGGATGCGCCCGATCGTCGAAATGCAGTTCGCTGATTTCTCCTCGATTGCTTTCAACCAGATCGTGAACAACGCCGGCACCCACTATTACCGAACGGGCATTCCGGTGCCGATCACGGTGCGATTGCCTTGCGGGGGAACTCCTGGATCCGGTCCTTTCCACAGTCAAATGGTGGAGACGCTTTACGGTTACTATCCCGGGATCGTGGTGGTGACTCCAGCGACCGTTTCAGATGCCTACCATCTTTTAAAGCAGTCGGTGGAGTTGGATGATCCTGTCGTTTTTTGCGAACATAAATTTCTCTACCGCTGGCTGAAAACGGCCTCGATTGATCCGGATCCGCTTCCACTCGGAATGGCCCGAATCACCCGACCGGGCAAGCACGCCACGGTGGTGACCTATAGCGCAATGGTTCACGAGGCTGTTCGCGCGGCGGATCGCCTTGCCAAAGAAGGTTGGGAGATTGAGGTTGTTGATTTACGTTCTGTGAAGCCGCTCGACATGGACACCGTCATCGCTTCGGTTGCCCGGACCGGTCGTCTTCTCGCGCTGGGCGAGGCCTTCCCGTGGGGAGGGGTAACAGCCGAGGTTGTCTCAAGAGTGGTGGCGGAAGGTTTTCATCTTCTCGATGCCCCGCCTATGCGCTTGAATGCCAAGGATACTCCCATCCCGTATCATCCTGATCTCTGGGCGGCTCATCGCCCCACTCCTGAATCCATCATGGAGAAACTCCGTGAGCTTTTAAATTTCTAAGACCCATGCCCCAGGTTCCCATTATCATGCCCCAACTCGGCGAGTCGATTGCCGAGGCCCGTATCATTCGCTTGAATATTGCGATCGGAGATACCGTGGTTGCGGATCAAGAAATTATCGAGGTTGAGACGAACAAGGCGACAATGGGCGTGACCACTTTGTGCGGAGGGACGGTCACGGAAATTCGTGGCGAAGAAGGGGTCGATTACGCGGTGGGAAGCCTTTTAGGAATCCTCGAGGCCACGGACGAAGAAATCTTACGAACCGGTGCTCCCACGATGGGTGAGCAAGGTGAATCCGAATCGTCAGCCGGTGATGATGAAAAGAACCTGCACTTTCGACAGACCGAGCAAAGCTACGAAGAGCCCAAGCTGGTTGAACCAAGTGTGCGGGGCCTGCCTGTGCCGGCGGGGTTGAAAGGGGCTCACTACATCTCGCCGCGAATGCGGGCACGTATGGACGAGCTCGGACTTCGGGAAGCGGACATTTCTGCGATCGCCGGAAGTGGCGCCGGTGGCCGTGTGACGGTTGCGGATCTTGAACAGTTTTTGGAATACCTTTCGGGTTGGCCGGAAAGCACGGCGTCGCCGATGCGCCTGGCGGTTGCCGATGCCATGCGACGGAGTTGGTCTCGTCCTTTGGCCTCGGTTGGACTGCCGGTGGTTCTTGATCCGGTGCTGGAGCATCGTTCCAGGCAGAACCCCAAGCCCGGTCTCACTTTGTATGTCTTACGTGCGTTCGCGATCGCATTGGCGGAAGAACCGGCGACCGCCGGTTTCCTGATCGGCGAAAAAGTCGTTCATCCACGAGCCTACGATATCGGCGTTGCCGTTCAGGTGGAGGACGGAGTCGTGGTGCCGGTCTTGCGAAATGTCGACCAACACCGCGTCCACGAACTCGCCGCTGAATACGGTCAGTTGGTTGACAAGGCCCGTGCTCGAAAACTTACCCCGGAGATGACCCAGGGCGGCATTGCTACGGTGACAAATTTCGGAACCTTTGGTTTAAAATGGGGAACGCCGATTCCACTCCCGAACGAGACCTTGATTCTGGGGTTGGCCGCCGGGATCAAACAACCTCGATGGAGCGATGAAGTCGGTGCTTTTGTGCCGGTCACCGAGACCGAACTTTGCCTCACCTTCGATCATCGGGTCGTCGATGGCGGTGGCGCCGGACTATTGCTGCAACGCATTGGGGCGCTTCTGCAAGCTCCCGAGAAGCTGTAACAGTCCGGGCTTGCTCTTGAAGACGTAGAACGAGTGTCCCGCTTGTTGATTCGCTCGACCAGAAACGAGAGATATGCCCAGCGTTACAACCTACCGCGAAATAATTTTCTAGCAACTTCGCAACCCAAGGATTTGTATGCCCCTTTGAGATTTCCTCTGCGCTCAACGAGAGGGATTCTCTCTGCGCTGGTGAAAACCTCTCCCTCTTGAATCGGTTCCAAAAACTTTTCTCTAGCGGTGCTGTGGCCTTTTCGGCTGTCTCCATATCACTCATTTTTTCTCCTCAATAATGTTTAGGAGACAGATCGGGAGAGCCTACTGTTTTGCTTCACTTTAACGACCGCAGCGTCGAAAACTCAGCCACTTGATAGGCCTACGGCCTTGGATATTGACTGCTCCCAAGGCCGGATTTCCTCTCAAGTTGAGCCAAAACCCGTTGCTTTCCTAGACCCCAATTTAACCGTTTCGATCTATTGTTCTTCCACGCGGAAGAAGAGCTTGTTCAGACCTTGTAGTCCATTTGTACAGCTTTCGTGTCTTTCATGAGCCGCAAGAGTAGGGAGAGAGGATACAAGCAGTCATTAATTTTATAGGGACGAAAACTACCCCGAGCTGGGTAGGATCTCTTCGACATGCTAATTTAGCGTCCCACCAGAATCTTCGCGATGACCTGTCTCTTTTGCTGAGCCTCAGTTAGGGACACAACATCGTTCTGATGCAGAAAATCAAGGACCGACCGTCCCGCTCCTGGCATGCTCACCAAGCTCTGGCCGGGGGCTAGGGAGCAATTACTCAAATCCGATTGCCCCAAATCTTTTGAGAAACCCACTGCCCTGTATAAAAAGAATGGCAGGGATGCGTTCCTTTGGGGAAAGCTTGGAATCCTTATCTGAATCCAGCGCTTTCAGCATTTGAACTGAATCTTGTAACTGCTTGTTCTTACTCCCCAACACATCAGCGCGGCCTTCCCAGAGACGGTCGATCAACTGATTTACAAGGAAGACGCGTAGCGCATCATGGGTCGCATTTTTCTGATCTTTGGTATCGAACATCGCAGCGAGCGTGATCGATCCCATCTCATCGGTGGTTTGTGGTCCCCAGCGTACGTCCTTGGGGGGATTAGTGGGATTGTTGGGGTTCGAGGCGGAGTTGTCGTAGGAGATCAGCATGTCGAGGCGAGTGCCTGCGGGGAGCTTGACCGGCTTTTCGAAGGAGTAGTCCTCCTGCCATCTGAAGTCCCATCGGGTCGTGCGGAGAAGTCGGATGATTTTGCCGTCAGGCAAGGTAGCGGTCAATTCCATTCGCTTGGCCAAATGGTGAGCGTGGGCGTTGACGGCGAAAGTTTCACAGTCTTCCGGGAGGATAAAAGAAGCCTCTTCGATATGCTCTTTCTCACCCGCCTTGATGTCGATGCCTTGCAGTTGGCCAAAGTGTGGAGGAACCTGAATGATGGTCCAAGGACGAGCAGTTGGTTTGTCCGAGTAGTGGAAGCCAACCGATGATTGGTCGGTCAGCTCCTTGCCGTTCGGATGATAATGAATTTGCACGATCAGGTCTGATCCCTTCGGTATGAAGAAACGCAGTCCGTGGGGTAACTCGGTAGGTTCGGTCCCAACGTCCCAGCCACCGATGTAGCCGAAGCCGGCGGTGGATTTTAACCCGTTGAAACCGGGTCTCTTGTCTTCGGCGTCATATCTCCGGGCCTTCCCCGAGGTATCAAGGAAGTAGAGAATGTGATGAACGACTTCCGGGGCACCGGGGAGGAACTCGATGGCTTCCACCCAACGATCCTCCTCAAGGTTCATTGGGATGACAAAACTTCGATAGATGTCCCTTCCTTCTGCAGGAACGGTGAAGGGCTCGGCCATGGTCGCGATTTGATCCGGCTCGCCGATTTGCCACTTGTCGTGGAATTCAGGAAAAGGTGGAGTTTCAGCCGGATCTCCCTCGGGACGATCGGCGGTCACCCAGTCGGCCAGGAGTTTAATCTGCTCCGGGCTGAGAGAGCGGTCGTTGCTGAATTTGACATCACCAGGGTCAGCGTGCCAGGGAGGCATGGTGCGGTCTTCGGTGACTTCTACGATCTGCTTGGCGCGCCGCTTGACGGTTTTGTAGTCGGTGAGTGAGAAGGGTCCGATCTGCCCCGGCCGGTGACAGGTCGTGCAGTTTTCAAAAATGATCGGAGCAATGTCCTTACTGAAGGTGACGGATTTTTCTTCAGCACCCTGCAAGGGCAGCAGAAGGAAACAGAGGAAGGTTGCTGATTTGCTAGATAAATTCATGTGCTTATTTTGATTGTTTGGGAAGGGAAGGTTCGGGACAAGAAATGTAACAGCCGATTGGCTTGGTGAATTTTTGAGCAACCGGCTTGCCTGCCAGTACTGCATCGAGAGCCAGACGAAGGTCCTGCACGCGAGGCTCCATCCGAACGGTTCCAAACTTCACCGCCCGATCATCAATTCGTCCACGGTAGAGGATCTTACCATCCTGACCCAAGACACAAGCTTCCGGCATCACCGTGGCACCGGGGAGTTTGGCCAGCTTGACTTCTGGATCGAGCAAAGCACTGAGGGAAAGCTTATACTCGCTTCGGTGCTTTTTGATTTCGGCTAACGTTTCATGAGCGTAGACGGCGTGGCAGGTGACACCTTGCTTTTTATAGTGCTCGACGATGCGATTGATCTCGGGAGAGTAGAGATTACCAATAGGACATTCTGTCGTTAGAAAAAACAAGACGGTTGCCTTCTGCCCATGGTTGGCAAGAGGTTCCACTAATTTACCCGACGCGTCCTTTAAACGAATCCGACCTTTTTCAATATTTAGAAAACGCTCGGCTCGTTCTACCCCTTCTTCAGCGAGAACTGGTTGATTAAAGCCAAGAAAAATGACGGCAGACGAAAGAAGAATGCTACTCTGGATTTTCACGATTAAAGTGGTCCCAAGAATCGGAGCCAAGATCTTATTTATTTCACACAAATTGAAACTGCGGTTGCCTGTCATATATTCTTGATTTCTCCATCCGGAGAGTCTTCATCTCAGATTTCGGGGGGGAACTACCAGCGCGGTTCGAAGACGAAAAACTACTTTCCGACCTCTTTCCCTTTCCGCTGCTCATACATCCACTCATAGACTTTGGGATTTCCGTAGCATGGAGTCCAGGCATCGTGTTTGATGCCGGACGCCTCATCGTATTCGGTGTAATTGATGTTTCCTCTTACCTTCTCCAGCGCGCTTACCATTCGACGTGTGAATTCAACACTCACAATGGGATCGGCCACTCCATGATGAGTCCAGATCGGGATATCCTTGATCGACTTTGCGGTGGCTGGATTTCCTCCCCCGCAAACCGGAACCGCCGCCGCAAAAAGCTCGGGAGCTTTTGCGATAGCCGACCAAGTTCCAAACCCGCCCATCGACACGCCCGTGATATAGACACGCTCTTCATCGACCGGGAGATTCTTGATCGCAGATTTCACGAGCCCAATCACATCTTCCAAATACTCGCCATTCCAGCCCTTGGTATCATCGGGACATTGCGGCTGTCTCTTATACACATCTGACGCTGCCGACGATCTACTCTGTG
>CAJXVQ010000399.1 GCA_913060685.1 uncultured Verrucomicrobiales bacterium | reverse complement strand
TACACAGAGTAGATCGTCGGCAGCGTCAGATGTGTATAAGAGACAGGTTCAAGATGGGGCCAACTGAAGTCTTTCTTTTTTCTGTAGTTGATCTTTTGATGTTCGATTTGTTCGGCTTCGAATTGATCCATGTTGTTCTTATCCAGGAAGGGGTCTTTGATTTTTTTTTGGAAGGCCTTCATGGCTGCGATGAGGTTGTTCTTTGATTCCTGATGCTCTTTGGACTCAGCGAGGTTCTTCCATTCGTAGGGGTCTTTCTCTAGATCGAAAAGTTCGTATTCATCGGGGTGTAGAAACGATTTCACATGCTGATCCCCGGAGAGTTTGCTGTTTTGGTAGCGGGAAGCGGCGAGGAGGTTTTTGTGGCGATAGGGGTTGTAGATGAGCTTGTAGCGATCATCACGAATCGAGAATTGAAGGTATTGGAGATTTGGCGAGGAGCCGGTGGTGAAGGTGTGAATGTATTGATGACCCTTGATTTCGCCCTCATCAAGAGAGCGGAGATTGTTTCCGGGGAGGGGTTGCGCTGCCTTGATCCCGCAGAGTTCAAGCATGGTGGGGAGGATGTCGATGGTGGAAACCATTTCGTTTTCCACCTTGCCTTTTGAGAAGGCTTTGGGGTAGTTGACGATCATGGGGATGCGGACGCCGGATTCGTAGGCACTGCCCTTGGCCCGGGGGAAGTCCGCTCCGTGGTCGGCGATGTAGACAATAAGGGTGTTGTCTCGAACGTTCAGTTCTTCCATGTCCTCGAGAACCATGCCGATGCCTTCATCGAGACGATTCATGCAATTGAAGTAGTTTTTGATTTCTTCGCGCAGGTGCGGACTGTCCGATCCTATCCAAGGGAAGGGTTTGATGGGATCTTTAACTTTAACGGTTGGGTAGCCGTTTTTTGAGATCTCAACAAATCTTCGGTGGGCGTCGGCATAGTTGATGATGAGCATGAAGGGCTTCTCTTCCTTCGCGGCGTTTTGCATGATGACTTTAGCCTCGTCGGCGTAGGTCCGAATGCTGGTAGTCTTGCTGAAATTGGCACCCTTGATGGCACGGTGGTCAATATGGTCTTCGACGAGCCGTTCCGGGTTGATGTGGGTCTTCCCGAGAAATCCCGTGTAGTAGCCAGCCTCTTTGAAGTAGGCGGGCATGGTTTTGAAATCCTTGTAGGTGGAAAATTTATGAGTGGCCAATCCGATGTGGCCGGTTTGGCGGGTATAGAGACCAGTGAGGAAAATGGCACGTGAGGGACTGCAAACAGAGTAGGGGACGTAGGCACGAGTGTAGCGAATTCCGGTGGCCGCGAGACTGTCGAGGGCGGGTGTGTGGACCCGTTTTTCACCGTAACAAGCAATGTGTTCACTATTGTCTTCGGAGACAATGAAGAGGATGTTGGGTTTCCCCTGAGAGAGTATCGGGAAGAGACAAAAGGCGAGAATGAGAAGAAGGGTGCGCATGGTGGTATTTTTGGGTTGAGGAGGTATGGGTTACTCGGTGGCGGATTTCCAGGATTGGGATTTGAATTTGTTGGCGTTTTGGTATCCGGGGTCTTCGTTGGATTCGGATTTTAGTTTCCAATCGTAGGTGTTGCCAGTGAGTTTCATTAAGACTGAACCAGCATAGTAGCTGGGGCCGGTCGGGGCTTCGATTTTTGGGAGATGTTTGGCGTGATTATTGCAAATTTCAGCGTGCTCATCTGCGATGTTATTCCACTCGTTTGGGTCGTTGCGGTGGTCGTAGAGTTCTTCGCTACCGTCTTGATACCTGATGTAGCGGTGAGTGCGGGAGCGGACGGAATGGTTTTTCCGGATGTGGGTGCAGAGAGCATAGTGAGGCCACTCGGATTTTGGGTTTTTGAGGAGGGGCAGGACTGAGTGGCCTTGGCCGTTGATTTGTGGATTACCCGGGAGTCCTGCGAGATCAAGAAGGGTAGGGTAAATGGACATGAGGTCGACCGGGGCGTCTGTCATTGAGCCAGGGGTGGTAACTTCTGGTGCGACGATGATGTAGGGGACTCGGACGGAGCGTTCCCAGAGGGTACGTTTGTGCCAGTGGTCTTTTTCACCGAGGTGATAGCCGTGGTCCGACCAGAGGACGATGATGGTGTTGTCTTTGTAGGGGGAAGCATCGAGAGCCTCGAGGAGGCGGCCGATCTGGGCATCGGAGAAAGAGATGCAGGCGAGGTAGCCTTGGATGGCTTTTTTCCATTCGTTGAGTTCTTTGACGAGATGGTGTTTGGATGCGCTGTCGTTGGTGCGCTTGAGGGCGATCTTGGGGAGATCGTCTAGGTCGCCCACTTTGGTTGGAGGGAGCTGGATTTTGTCCAAGGGATACATGTCGAAGTATTTCTTCGGGGCGAACCATGGGAGGTGGGGCTTGAATTGACCGATGGCGAGGAAGAAGGGTTGGTCGTGTTTTCGCTTGAGGAAATCGACGCCGTAGCTGGTGGAGAGGAAGTCGGGCATTTGGTTTTCGTTGCCGACGATTGGTCCGAAATCAAAGTTGCGTTTGGTCTTGGCGGTGATGCGAGCATAGTGGCGCTTGGCGGGCTCGAGGTCTGGCTTACGTGAGTAGCCAAGTTCCCAGCCCCATTGGCGGTAGTGTTCGTTCCAGAAATGATAGTGGTCAAAGTCATCGTGGAGATGACCTCCGATTTGATCGTGGTAGAGTTTTCCTGAACCGTGCGCCAGATAGCCATGTTTGCGGAAGTACTTGGCAATGGTGAGATGGCCTTCCGGGAGTTGGGTTTGGAGAGGGGTGGCGTTTTCATAGACCCCGGTTGTGAAGGGGCGAAGACCGCTCATGACGGCGGCTCGGGAGGGATTGCAGACGGAGGCCGCGCAGGAGGCGTTGGTGAAAAGCATTCCGCGAGCGGCGAGGCGATCAACATTGGGGGTTTTGGCCTGCTTGTTTCCCATGCAGCCGACCCAATCGTTCCAATCATCGACTGCGATGAAGAGGATGTTTGGTTCAATGGGTTTTGCTTCAGATCCCAAGGGAATGAAGACGGATACGAGAAGAATGAAGGTGAAGCGCATGGTGAGATTTTCGAATGTAAGTGCGTGTTTTGAAAATTGAGAATCCTTTTGCATCAGTTTCGGGGGCGAGATTATAGAAGTGGATGTAGTTGATGTCGTTCGCGCAGGAGGGTTGGGTAGGGAGCTTGGTAGAGATTTGATTTTATTTGAGCGTTTCCAGGGGAGCCCTTGATCATCGGAGAATGTGTCCCCTGAGGCGTTAAAATGAGCGACGCTTTCTAATCATTCAAATGTGAAGAAACGCAGTGTCGGTTTGATGCGATTGGCGAATTTTTGCGCAAAAAAAAAGAGGCGGGCACGGGCCGCCTCTTTGATGAGAATTGATGGAGCCGGATTTTACTTCCTGCGTCGACGAAGAATACCCAGTCCGGCAAGGCCCAGAAGGGCAAGTGAGGAAGGCTCGGGGATGCCCGTGGTCGTGATTTGCATCGACATATCGAAAGCTCCTCCGAAAGGTTGTGTGCCAGCGCTGAAGAGAGCTCCATCTGCGATGGTGTCTGCAGCCTCATTGGTCAGACCTGAACGGAAACCTGCATGGTTTGTCCCTCCGTCATTGAAACTGACAACATAGACTGTGCTGTCGGAGAGAGATGGATTCGAAAAATCGAAAGTATGGAGGGTGTTAACTGTGTCGATGGCGATGCTATTTGTGGAAGCGGCTACGAGGACACCGGGATCCCAAGTCGCAAAGTCACCATCGGTATCAGTCCAAATCTCGGCAGTATAGACTGTGGCAGTTGCTCCGCCTTGCGGACCCATGACGTCGACACTTGAGAGCAAATTGTCTGTTCCAAGAGTGGCTGTGGTGAATGTTTGACCCGCCGCTGAAGATAAGTTGGCTTGATTGTTGGCAGGAGTGGTGTCGACAATCACGGTCGTGGCGTTGGCGTTTAGAACGCTTGCTGCTGCAAGCGTTGCTATTTTATATTTTAGTTTCATTGTTTCCTAAAGGTATTGAGTCTGGATCTTAAGAAATCGTGGTCACCCTCACAAACGAGAGTATTACGAGACCAACAAGATAGAGCGTGAATTTGGTGATCTTAGACCAAGCTGTAGTGGTTTTTTTATTAGACCAGATGTCCGTTTGCTTTTATGCCGAGGTGCGTTTGACGGGGGAGGGAGTTGATGAGTTTCCAGTCGATCTCGCAGATGACGCCACATGGGGAGGTGGAAGGGGTTTCTTTATTGGGGAATGGTGCCGTCGCCGGTGGGAGTTTCTTTGAGGACCCAGTCAAGGGGGAAGCGGGCGATGCGGGAACCTTTACCTGATTCGGCGTGGAGATAGATAAAGCCTTCGGTGAGGGTGCCGGGGCGGCCTGCGGCGAGGGCGGAGTAGCCATTGGCGCCTGGGAGGATGAGGCGTTTGACGGGCCAGGTTTTTCCGCCGTCGAAACTGGCCCAAACGGTACCGTTTTCGCGGGTGGCCTTGGGCGTGTCGATGTTGCTAAAGATGAGGACGTCTCGACCTTCGATGGGAAGGCGGACGAGGCCGCCCATGCAGCCGTAGGAACGGTGTTGGTGTCCGTCGGGTAGGATGTCGACGATGCGGAAATCTTTCCAGGTTTCTCCGCCATCAGTACTACGTGCTTCGCGACGACGAGTGTTCTTAGGGCGTTCCTGCCAGTGGACGCGTGAGTTGTAGTAAAGCGAGCCATCGGAGAGTTCGACGATGCAGGCTTCGCCGGTTCCATTTTCGGGAAACGGTTCGCTGGTGTGCCAGGTTTTGCCGTGGTCGTCGGAGTAGATGGCATTGGTGTAGTGATTGGGCCACTCCGAGCGGTCGTTCTTTTTACCGTAGTATCGCGAGGGGCGGATGAGCCGGCCTTTGTGGGTTCCGTGTTGGAGGGTGATGCCATGCTCGTTCATGTGCATGGAGGGCTGATGGCCCTTGGAATCGGGATTGATGATCGGTGTTTCTTTTTTCCAGGTGAGGCCATCGTCGCGGCTTCGGTAAATGAAGATATTTGCGGGTGGGTGCTTCTCTTCGACGAAGACAAGGATATCGCCGGTCGTTTCATCCACAGTGGTGCCACCGCCGTGGAAGCCCGGATTGGCGATGGTGATTTCGGGACCCCATGTTTCTCCGCCGTCCAAGGAACGGCGAGCGCGGATGTGTTTGCTGCCCCAGGTCGTGATCAGGGTGCCTTTGGTGGAGACGACGATGTTGGGAAAGCGCTCATCGTTGTAGTGTGATTGGATGAGGGGCTTGCTTGAGCCGCGGTCGAAGTCAGAGAGGGGGATCTTTTGGAAGATCATGTCTGCGGTGGAGGATTCGTAGAGGATGCCGAGGTGGTCTTTGTTGATCATGACGAGGGAGGAGTAGGCTCCGCCTTTGGTGTCGAGGAGGAGCTTGGTGGGCCATGTTTTTCCGTCGTCGGTGGAGCGTTGGATGGTCATGGTGGACCGTGAGTTCTTGTTGTTGGGATTGGAGAAGTAGAGGAAGCCTTTTTGGTGGGGATCGCTGATGAGGGAGGCCATGCAGGTGGGCTCGGGGAGGGCCGAGTGGTCAGTGGAGTGAGTCGTCCAGGTTTGGCCGAGATCTGTGGTGTGGGAGATGGCGCGCCCGTTGCTTTCTGATTTGTCTTTGCGGTTTCGGTTGTCGCGCATGTTGAGGAGAAGTGAGCCGTCGGAGAGTTCGGCGACGGCGCATTCGGTGGTGTTGTCACGGGCTGGATTGGAGATCTGCCAGGTTTTTCCGTGGTCTTTGGAGGAGATGATGTTCGAGAAGGGAAGCCCGTTTTCGTCGCGGCCCTGGGTGGGCATGACGAGGGTACCATTTTTCAGGGTGATGCCATTTCCGGGAGCAGGGGCGAAGAGGTGCCAGGCCGGTTTTTTGAGTTTGGTAGTCCAGTTTTCGGGCTGAGACCAAGTTGCTCCGTGGTCGGTTGAGCGAACGACAATGAATTGGGTGGACTTGTGGATCCCGAGTCCGGGTTCGGAACCTTTTCCTTTCCATTGGTGGGTGCCGGGTTTTCCGTGGGTCCAGCAGGCGGCGACGAAGATTTCGCCAGTGGTGTCATCGACGAGAATGCAGGGGTCTGAGCAGCCGTTCTCTTTCTGGGGTTTGCCGCCAAATTCACCCATGTCCATAATGGGAATCGGTGGGGACCAGGTTTGGCCGCCGTCTTTTGAAGTCCGGAGTCCGATGTCCATGTGTTCCTGGAGATCGCGCCGGGAGTTGTAGCGCATGTCGGCGACGGCGAGGAGATTGCCATTTTTAGCTTTGGCGATGCCGGGTATGCGGAAGGTGTGGCAGTGATGCTGGTGGCGAAGGTGAATGGGGTAGGAGCTGTCTCTTATACACATCTGACGCTGCCGACGATCTACTCTGTGTAG
>CAJXVQ010000398.1 GCA_913060685.1 uncultured Verrucomicrobiales bacterium | reverse complement strand
GTAGATCGTCGGCAGCGTCAGATGTGTATAAGAGACAGTGTGGGATGTGGGGCAGCGAAGATCTCGGTGAGTAGTAGGGATGCTCGAGTCGGTCCGAGGCTGACCCACTATCTAAATTTGCAACGCCAAAGGAATCATTCGATCCAAGAACAACCATGACAATGCTTTCATGCAGGAAGTGGAGTCCGATTTAATTTTCTTCGCGAGATCTGTTTTCAGACTTCCAAGAAGCCAATCAAGGCGAATCAGGATAACGGCTCCCGGGTTACCGTTTGTTTGGGAAATAGTCGTGATTCCGTCAAGTGTTTGCCCCAAGATGCTCATAGAGGAACAACATTCATGACCAATAACGATATTCTGCGCCGTCTGCGCTATGCTCTCGAGATCAACGATACCGAGGTGGCGAAGATCTTTGCCCATGTCGGAGAAGATCTGAGGCCGGATCAAGTGCGCTCCTGGTTGAGGCGGGAGGACCATGGTGATTTTGAGGGGCTTCCGGAGCTCATGCTGTGTCGTTTCCTGGACGGTCTCATCATTGAAAAACGTGGGGCGCGACCCGACGGGGCTGTTCCCGCACCGCCGGAGCATCTTTCCAATAACGAAATCCTAAAGAAGCTCCGAATCGCGCTGACGATGCGCGATGAGGATATGATCGCGGTGTTTCAGTTGGAAGGGTTCGTTGTGACCAAGGCCGAACTTGGATCGTTCTTCCGTAAAGAAGGGCAGCGTAATTTCAGCAAGTGTCCCGAGCAGGTGCTCCGGAAATTCCTTCAAGGTCTCGGGAAGAAGGTTGGCTCGGAAGGGGCTTGAAGGTAGAGCGCGATATCGATTGATCGACACTGGCCTCCTGCTTCAAATTGGGTCAGTCTGGACGTCGAAACGACAGTCCATGACTACTCAGGAAATCCAGCAATACATCGACGCGGCAATTGGCTCAAAGTTTGAAGACTTCACTTCTGAATCGGGGGAGATGATGACGAGTAAGGAAGGGGACGGACGATTTATGGGAAAGGTGTTCGCCACTCGATACGCGGGGCTTCCTGTGGGGAAGGATATTTTTCTGGCGATTGGGGAGACGGAGAAGAAGTTGCAGATCGTGAAGCTTGGGAAAGCGGAGTGTGTGAAGCCAAGCGAGGGCGATCTCGATGCCTTGCTTCTCAAGGAACTGGGAATTAAAAAAGAGGATTAGGCACCCGCGGGAGTCTGTTTATTTTACTTTCGTTTGAGAGAGAACGCTGTTGTTCGTTCCGAGGTCCCGGACTTTTCCCCGGCTGCTTATTCTATTCTCTTGAGAGAGGGTGCCGATTACGACGGGGGCGGTGGTTTCGTTCACGAGAGCAATCTCCGAGGCCCGGTAGGTCTTTGGGGAGAATTTTTTGAAGTGCGCCTCAAAGCCGGTGGGAACCTTGGGGTAATCGACACAAAGGTAGTCGAAGCGGAGAGGGTATCCGATGATGATGGGGCGCGGAGCAAGTGATCCCTTGGCTGTGAACTTGATGTGGTGGTTTTTTCCTTTGAGAGCGGCGAGGGGGTGGTCGCCGAGAGCATGAGGAGAGGGGAGAATTTCGAGGTCGATTTTTTGGGAGTGATGCGAATCCGAATGGATGTAAAGGAGCGGTCCGTAGGCGGCGTTTCCAATCGAGCGGGTGAGTGCGCCCCGGTTTGGCAGGGAGTAGCCCTGGATGACGCAGTCCCGGACGTCGCAGTCGGAGACAGTGGCGCTTTTTGCCATGTAGAGCTTGATGCCTCCGCGCGCTTTGGTGACCTTGCAGTTTTCGACCGTCATGCGGCCGGTGCCGCTATAGGCCCGGATGCCATCTTCCATGAGATTGATCATGTGGTTTTTGGGGATGGGGAGGCCACGGACGGAATCGGGCCACTGCATTTTATAGTCAAACTTTTTGGCGAGATCCTTCGGGTGGGATTCCTTGTGAAGGTCGTTGCTGGGGCGGACTTGACCGATCACTTCGCAGTTGCGGACGGTGATTTGGTCGCCACCTTGGACGAAGATGGCGTGACCGAAGGCTTCCATTTTCAGGGAGCATCCATCGAGGGTGATGTGGTCGCCGGTCATGAGAATGCCGGAATGTTTGTGCAAGGGAATGACGGCGCCGCCACCGATTCCGTAGATGTTTCCGTAGCCGTAGGGGGAGGAACCACGAACGGTGACGTGACAATCGATGAGGCGAATGTGATCTCCCTCAAGCTTGATTTCAGTCATGGCTTGGGACGGGTAGTTGGCCGGGTCCCGGTTATAGCTTCCGAAGTCGATGGGCGATCCGTTGTGAGCAGGATGGGGATTGTCAAAGGTGCCTCCGGTGATGGTGACATGATCACCCGAGACGAGGTAGACGTTCATGCCTCTGCGAGTCCGTTGTTTGCGGCGGTTATTCTCTCGTTTTTGATTTTGCCCGTTCAAGAGGCTGATAGGCGCTTGTATGGTGACGCCGGAGAGATCGAGGTCGTTGTGGGAACCCGAGAGGTGCACTCCGGTCCGTCCATCGATCATGTCGGGAAGGAGATAAGTGCCGGGCTTCATGACGATATGCTGGTTGCTCCGGGTTACCGCTTCGCGCAGATCTTTGATGGATGACACCGTGACCATGGGTCGAGCCGGGGTTAGGGCGTGGACTTTGAAGTTTGAGTAGATGTGATGGGTGCCGACCATGCGGAATCCAAAGTAACCTTCCTGGTAACTGGGGAAGCGCTCGGGAGTGTATTTCGCTTCACCAATGACGCGCTGTCCGTCGGTGTCGCGACTCTCGATTTTGATTTCGTCACCGTGAGCCATTTCGTAGACCAACTTTCCATCGACGATGTATTGAATCACGTCGTCGTAGGCGACGAGTTGGATCCGCATGAGTGTGTCCGGAGTGATGAGATATTCAGGTGTGCCATCGCGGGTGATGAGAGCGGGATGATCGATTGCTTTGCCTGCTTGCTCGCGTGGATACCGTCGCATTCGGGTAGTGGTGTTTTTGCCTCCTCCGGTGCTGGCGTAGTAGCCTTGCATTTGGTCGTAGGTGCTAAAATTTCCGGTGTATTTATGGGGGTCGAAAAGTTCGCCGTCCGGATCATTGGCCATCCAAAAATTGTTGATGTCGCGTGGTAAGAGGTCTTTGTTGTCCTGGGGCGAACTGGGGCAGAGGACATCGTAGCTGATGCTGACGCGGGTCTTGAACTTCTGCTTGAACCACACGGTGGCACCCCGACCGGGGAGGAAGCAGTCGAGTGTTTGATCTTTTACGACGACTCCGGGCGGTGGGTCATTTTTGTTCTGCTGAATCTGCACGACCCAGTTCTCGAGGGTTTCAAAATCATCGCTGGCCAGCAAGGGGCCGGCTTCAAAAAGCCCAATGCCTTTCCCAAGAACGAGCGGGGTTTGGGGATCTGATTGTGCCATCGCTTTGAGGCACAATAGAGTGGCCGTTAGTAGGATGATGACGGTGGAGTTAATTCTCATCGAGATTGGAAGTTTTTGGGGTCGGTTGAGTGAAAGACATGTCGGATGAAATCAGAGGAGTAAACGGAAACTGTTAGGAGAATTTTCCATAATGAGAGTAGATCAAGGAATATTGTGACCCGCTTTATTCCGAGGTGATTGACTCTACTGGTTTTTGCTGGCCGTGTTATTACGCGAAATAGTCCGATACCCAATGTGATCCAGAATCTCCCGATCCAACTCTCGCTTTGGCGAAGCGATCGATCACCGTGAGGCTGGGATCGGTTGGGAAAGATCCCAGCTGGCGCAGGGAGTCGGTGAGTTGCTCGAGGTAGTTCAAATTGACGATAGTTTCTCAGGGGTGAGCAAACAGGGGGCGATGGAGCGGGGGGAGTGTGAATTTGGGACGGCTATTTCTCTTGGTAAGCTTCGCGTTCCTCTGCCAACACTGGGCTTAGTGATGTATGGCCGTTGGCCTGGATAGGGGCGGGGTGACTCAGGTTTATGGGGGCACTCTCGTCGGCGTGAGCGAGACTACTTCAGACCAAATTGCAATGACGACTTCCAAAAAATGAAAGAAGGTGCGAGTCTTTGCGGCGGATGCTCACTTCCTTCGGACAACTTCCCTCACTCGGTGACGAGAGCCGTCGTCTCCTTCATGGAAGGGGCGGAAATTTCGAAGGTCTGGAGCATGTCGCGATCGACTGGTTCGCTCCCGTTCTCCTGGTGACGCTTTATGCGGCAAAGGAAAATAATGCTGAACTCGTCGCAGAGTTGGTGGAGTTCTCACAAAGACGATCCGAGATTACGGCGCTCGTGCTGCAAGAGCGGCATCTCCCCAAAGGCCCCAAACGAATCGTCTATGGCGAACTCCCACCTGAACCTGTCGCCACTGAGTCCGGCCTCAATTACCATCTGGCACTCGACCGCAATCAGAACCACGGCTTCTTTCTCGATATGAAGCCCGGGCGCGACTGGATTCGGGCGAATGCGTCAGGCAAGCGGATCCTCAACCTCTTTGCTTACACCTGCTCTCTTTCGGTCGCCGCGATTGCGGGTGGGGCGGAGGCTGTCATCAATCTCGACATGGCCAGTCGGGCGCTCGCGACCGGTCGTAAGAACCACCAGCTCAACTTCGAACCAGACCTTTGTAAAAGAGCCAGCTATCTCTCCCATGACCTCTTCAAATCATGGGGGCGATTAGTGCGCGGCGCTCCTTATGACCTCATCGTCATCGACCCTCCCTCCAATCAAGGGAAGAGCTTCAAAGCGGAGAAGGATTATCCGAAAATCCTGCACCGTCTCCCCGAACTTCTGACTGACGACTCCCAAATTCTGGCCTGCCTCAATGCTCCCCATCTCGATGAGTCCTTTCTAGCCGATCTCTTCCGAGACTATCAGAGCCAGGGCCGAGTCTCCTGCGCTCCCGGTTTTGAAGATCGATACCCTGCCGCAGCTCTCAAGTGCTTCCTATTTACGACACCATCAATGACGTGACATGGGACTGTTGGGATGGGTGCAGCGTCTATGCGGAGAAAAATATAGGAATGGTGGTGTCAGTCGTGGTCGCTCTCTCTGGCCTTTCGTGATAAGGCCGTGAGTCGGGACACAGAGGCGGTGGGTACGGTGTCGACCCGGAGTGAATGATCTGAGAAGTGTCCCGATCCTGACGCTGATAAATGGATTTGAGGAGGCACTCTATTTCGACCAAGCGGCGCTGGGTTTACGGCATTACCTCAACTATGAGAATCCTGAGAAGAACAAGGAGTTTCAAGGCGTCCCGACGACTTTAAGGAAGAGCTCTTAGAGGCGGCCAATCAAGACGCGTTACTTGACTTCCACGATGTCGTTTAGCTTCCAGTTTTTAACTGGACTCAAAAAAAACCATCCACCGAAAGAGGTGGATGGTTTTTGAAATTATCGGTCAATGAGCCCGCTTACTGCCGACTCTTGGCGTTCTTCATCGTGTTGAGAACGGCATCGATACTCAGCGAGTCGCCGGAACTTGGGGGGAATTCCTTAAAGGTCTCCAGGAACTTCCCGACATACGCCTGGGCGGGCACAAACATCCACATCTGATCCGCATAAAAGTTACGCACATAGAGGGCTGAATCCGGACCGACCTCATAGGGGTCCATTCTCAGGTTCACGATCAAAGGCCAACTTGGTGTCTTGCGATAAGCTTCCGCAATCGATCCTTCCATGACGGTGAAGTGCACCTTCCAGTCCTTATAACGAATCGCATTGAGGTTACTGCCGGCATCGAAGTAGAAGATCTCATCCCGCTTGCCAGGGCCTTTGCCGGTTAGGAGATCCATTTGGTTGTATCCGTCAAGGTGGGCCTTGAAGGTCTTATCTGCAGCCTTGTGTCCTTTCAGGAGTTTCTCTTTGACGTCCGCCTCGCCGACGGCTGCCAGCAAAGTCGGCATCCAATCTTCTTGAGAAAAGATGTCATTGATCACGGTGCCGGGTTTAATGTGTCCGGGCCAGCGGACCATTTGAGGAACCCGGAATCCACCTTCCCAAGTCGTGCCTTTTTCTCCACGGAACGGAGTGGTTCCACCATCAGGCCAGGTGAATTTTTCCGCGCCATTATCGGTGCTGAAAATGACGATTGTGTTGTCAGCGATGCCAAGGTCATCGAGCTTCTTCAGAAGTGTACCTACGCCGTCGTCGAGCTCCATCATGCCATCGGCATACAATCCGTAGCCGGACTTTCCCTTGTACTTCGGGCTCAAGTGGGTCCAGACATGCATCCGGGTTGAGTTGTGCCAAACAAAGAACGGCTTGTTGGCTTTGTGGGCACGGTCGATGAAATCAAGACTCCCGGCAAGGAACTCGTTATCGGCTGTTTCCATACGTTTGCGGGTCAACGGGCCGGTGTCTTGAGTCTGTCTCTTATACACATCTGACGCTGCCGACGATCTACTCTGTGTAGA
>CAJXVQ010000397.1 GCA_913060685.1 uncultured Verrucomicrobiales bacterium | reverse complement strand
CGAGATCAGCCTCGGTCTCGTGGGCTCGGAGATGTGTATAAGAGACAGTCCTTTATCACGGCATAGCCACTGATATGATCCAGCCCGATGCGGACCAGCTGGCGAACGCAGGGTTCAACCTGCTCTTCATTCTCTACCAGCAAGACAATCTCGCCATCGTCTGCGACATAGCTGCCCACGGACTCGGAAAATTTCTTTCCGAAAGGCGCATAAATCGATCCGGTAAGGTGACTGTTCATGAACGCGAGGCGATCCGCCCGCGTATCGATAAAGAAGCGAAGGGGCGACTCCACCGAATGAAAATCAACGACCTCTTCCGGCTGCATCCGTGAAGGTTGAGGCAGGTCCGCCAGCACCGTCGCCCCCTCACGATTGATCCTCTTCATTCGTGCGAAATACATCGGAGGTTCCGGCTGACCTTCGAGAATATGCGCAACGAAAGCATCTTCGCCATCGTCGAGCGCTGTCCTTACCGATGAATTAAAGCGTAATTCGTAGCCTGCCGTCGAAATGGGGATCGAGCCGAGAGACTTGCCACAAGCGCTGCCCGCACCATGACCGGGAAGCACCTGAAGAAACCCGGGGAGCTTGGAGAATTTCTGAATCGACTGGAATAACTGCCGGGCACCAGGATCCTGCGAACCAATGTGACCTGCCGCCGTTTCCAGCAGATCGGGACGTCCCACGTCACCGACAAACATAAAGTCCCCCGAGACCAGAGCCATCGGCTCGTCAGCACCGCCCCCCTGATCCTCAATCAGAAAACACAAATGTTCCGGGGTATGGCCAGGCAGGTGCAAGGCCGTGATCTGCACCTTACCAATCGAAAAACTGTCACCGTCACCGATCAGCGTGACCTTGTCGTGGCTCCGGGCCCATTCGTATTGCCAGTCTTCGCCACCTTCCCTGGACAGGAATCCTTGGACCCCTCCGCAGCCTTCGACGAGTTGGCGGGTACCACTCAGGAAGTCAGCGTGAATATGGGTTTCCGCCGCCTTGGTGATCGCGAGATCATTTTCTTTCGCGATTGAAAGGTAGCGGTCGACATCGCGCTCGGCATCGATAATCAAGGCCTCGCCGGTTTTTTGGCAACCGATCAGGTAGGCATACTGGGCGAGGTTGGAGTCGTAAATTTGCTTAAGGAACATAGCTTTCGGTGAATTGTAGTGTTCGTGTCATCCTATCTCTCGATAGGGCGGGAAACGAGGCCGAAGTGTCGATGGTCGCTATGGCAACCTGAGCTCTCAACCCCCTCGGGGATCCCCTTGTTCAATTGGAAAGTTTGCATATATCGTTATATGCTCATATAATCACCACTACCGGAAGGCGTCAACTCCCCAAATCCCTCAAAATGTCCCAGGCCAATGTTTCGAAGCACTTGCGAACCCCGTATGAAGCGAAGCTCCTACGGAGAGAAAAGCGAGGCGCCGCGACCTCCTACCAGATCGACGATGATTTTATTCACCCGCGGTGTGACCGGATCTGCGACAAACTCAACCGCAACGATGAGCAACCAA
This sequence comes from uncultured Verrucomicrobiales bacterium, assembly GCA_913060685.1. Classification (GTDB taxonomy): domain Bacteria; phylum Verrucomicrobiota; class Verrucomicrobiia; order Verrucomicrobiales; family Akkermansiaceae; genus SW10. The sequence continues at coordinate 4,868 of CAJXVQ010000397.1, read as the reverse complement.
GCGAAGATTTTTCCTTCTCCATCTGATTTTTCCCAGCAAAATGATTCCTATGAAACCCCACGGCACGACCCTATGAACTTTATCGAACCACTGATTGGCGGAGTCCTGATTGGACTCGGAAGCCTGCTCGCGATGGCCGCCTCCGGCAAAATTCCAGGCATTTCCGGCATCGTCGCGAAAATTATCCGGCCCAAGTCCGGGGATGTCGGTTGGCGTGCCTTGTTTCTGATCGGGTTGATCGCCGGAGCCGGACTGAGCCTCCTTATGAATCTCGGCTGGCAGGGTTATTCACTTCCAGAGGGCCGGGGAATGGTGGTCTTCGCCCTTGCAGGTTTACTGGTCGGGTTTGGCACGCGCATGGGCGGTGGTTGCACCTCCGGACACGGTGTTTGCGGCATGGGTGCCGGAGCGAAGGATGCCTTGGTCTATACCCTGATTTTCATGGTGGCCGGAGTCGCCACCGTCGCGGCCTGGAACCTCGTTACCCAGGGAGGAGTCGCAGGATGAAATCGTTTCTCATTCTTTTCTCCGGAGCCCTCTTCGGAGCCGGACTCGTCATTTCCGGCATGACCGATCCCGCACGCGTGATTGGCTTTCTCGACATCTTGGGCAACTGGGATCCGGCACTCGCTTTTGTCATGGGCGGAGCGGTGACGGTCTTTGGCTGCGGATTACTTCTATTAAGGAAAACCGGAACGCGCATTTGTTCGACAAAGCTCCCCGACACTTCCGCCGATCCGATCAGCAAACGAATGGCCGTCGGATCCGCGATTTTCGGGATTGGCTGGGGCCTCGGGGGCTTCTGTCCGGGACCCGCCATTGCCAACCTGTCGGTCCTGCGCATCGAAGCCCTGGTATTTATACCGTTGATGGTGCTGGGGATGTTCCTTGCGCAGCGCAGCTTCGGCCTGGATCGCTGACTTCAATCCTGTGAGCCTACGAAAGCTCCGGTTTGTGTTTCCCCCGTCACTCCCATCACATGCTTGGCCAAATTTTCATCGAAGGCATCTGCCGGGAATCAGCGGGGTTCATCTGGGGCCGCAAGGAGGGACGGATGAGGTGTTCACGTTGGGAGATTCGGAAAGGATGATTCCACCTTTTCCCGGGAACGGGATGTCGATGGTGTTTAAATCAGCGGAGTGTGCGTTGGGGGCTTTGGTGAATTATGCCCAAGGAGAGATGAGCTGGGAGGAAGCCCGGGAGGACGTAAGAGGTTTACTGGAAAAGAGATTTTGCTCGCGAGTAAACCTGGCTTTGGGTTTGTCGCGTTATTGAACGCATCCGGCGGACCGGGCGGTCTTGTTGGCCGCTGCGGTATCGGGGGTGCTGCCTTTTGGCCGCTTGCACCGGAAGCTTTGTGAGGGCTTTTGGTCAAACCGTTGACCGTGCTTCCTATACGGGACCATTCCGGGCGTGTCCGGGTTTATTCTTGACCAAATATACCAAAACTATCAATTTCATGATGAAAAAGCATAATTCCATAAAATATATCCCCGAAAATAAAATGCAAGCATCAGGACTGACCAAAGAAGAGTTTCTAGAAACCAACGCAATTGAGTTGGATCAAATGGCCCGCGAACAGGATCTCTCGCTTGAGATTGTCTGGCCAATTATGTATGCCGAGATGGGACTGACCAATGGCAGGGCTGATCCCGGTTTTGTTCACTCGGAGGGAGAACGCGGGGTGCTTCCCCTTCCTTCCAATCTCAGTCGCTGGACCGGTGATCCCAAAGCGCCACAATCTGAAGATAAAATTCCACTCGAAGACAATATTCGTTGGTTTATGCAATACTTGAAGGGGATCACCACTTCATCGACCTACAAGACTTGGTTTTCCGGAGTCTCCGCTTCATTCCCCTACATGAGGCGACTCGCCGCGATTGTGCACGGGTGGGGCTACAAGGGCGTTTACTCAGGGAACAAATTTAGCGTGAAGCAGGCACGTGAAGCGGCCGAGGCCAGTCCGAATGAGGCCGACCGAATCCTCAAGAAAATGGGGTATAAAAACGCGGGTAAAAAGATCGTGCCGGGACGGCTCAAGAATCTCGACCATGCCTTCGACATGGTGGAAGACCTTGGTTTAAAAAGTCCTGAACTCCCGGCCAGCGAACTGAGCACCAAGACACGAACAAGCCCGCCCTTTAACAAAAATCGTAAAGCCGAGGGTGAGACTCCTGACGAGAAGACCGTCAAGAGTATCCAGCAATTGGTTGGATTGGCGTGGACCGATTGGGATGAACCCGAGATGAAGTTGCCAGGTTTGGAATTTCTCAATGGCATTAAGGCGGCCACGGCAGCTCAAAAAGAAAGCAAAGCGGAAGTCCAACAGCTGGTTGCAAATTCCTGGGGCCAATCCGAAAAGCTCGATGAATTTTCAAATCTCCTAGCGGCATGGGCGAAGGGAGATATCCATGCCACCGGATTCGATTCCATCGCGGTCGTGGATGGCAAGTCTGCCCCTCCGTCGGGACCAGCGATTGTGAACTCAAATCTTCCCCGTGCAAACGGCGAGCAAATCGCGATCTGTGTCGGTCACACGCTTTCCGGAAAAGGCAGTGGCTACATGAACAAATTCGTAAGCGTCAAAAACGAGCAAATCTGGAACAATGAGATCGCCAATCTCGTTCGAGACATTCTTGAACAGCAGGGAGCCGCTGCCGAAATCTACTTCCGAACGATTGGGAGCTATTCCAAATTTACGGCGGACTCCGCCTCGCAGATCCGTCAACGTCAACCTCAATGCAAGGCTGCGATCGAACTGCACTACAATGCTTATAAGGATCCAAAATCCAATGGTTGCGAGTTTATCTGTTTTTCAACCAGTGGCGGTCGTCTGGCACGAGCCCTGGCAAACTCCTTCAAAGAGCACTTCCCCGAACAGCGAATGCGACAAGATCGGGGTATTCTCAAGCTCTCCTCGGGAAGGGGAACCGGTTGGTTGAAGAGAGTGCCGCCGCCAGCCGTCATCGCGGAGCCCTTCTTTGCGTCCAATGCCAAGGAGATCAGATTCTTCGATAAGAAAAAAGTAGAGTTGGCCGAGGCCTATGCCGAGGGATTGCTGAAATTCGCCCTTCGCTAGTTCCTGTCACTCCATGAGTGGGGGGCGGGAACAATGCCGATCATTCCGATAATCTCTCTGTTTCAATGGTGGTAATCTTATTGTAGTTTGCGCCCCCCTCTTATGAATATTCCCGAATACGTTGGTCAGGAAATCTCCAATGATGATCTCTGGGGGGCTTTGACGACTTGCGGAAAAAGGTGATTAAGGCGTATCCGGTATTCTAGACGCAAGGGAATCTCTCGATCTGAATAGCAAGTGGCGGGCTTCATTTTTGGACTCGTTGGCGGGTCTGCGGTAAGAGATGAATGAAGGGAATGAGAAGGCCTTTGACTCCTTCGTTCTAGGTCTTTCCCAAAGCAAGAGGTATCCCAAGTTGGTTTCCGCGATCCCGGATGCCTCGGCATGGGGCTGACCTTGAGAGGTCAAAGCAACGAAATCAAAATGGTCCCTGGAGTTACGGCGGAAAATAAGAGCGACCTCATTTTCTTTGGTCACGATGCCTGCGCTCTATTTCTTCTTCTGCGGCTTCCTTTTCTTCTGCCAGTCCGTCACGGCCTCCTCGCTCAGTGCACTTTGAAACCGGGCGTCGTAATCGGTCATCACCTTGGTCAGCCCGGCATAAATCTTGCGATCCTTCTCACTCTGATCCTTTACCTCGTGATGCTTCCGGTCATAGGGCGTCGAACAATTGAAGCTTTGCACCTCCTTCGTCGGGCCACCTTTTCGATAAACCAAATGGGTGCCATTTCGCACTACCACCGAGGAGGCTTGTCTGGATCCATCATTCCTGCTGTAAAACAAATAAGACCACGGCTTCTTGCGGCTTCCTTTGCCTGCTAAGGATGGCATCAAGCTCACCCCGTCGAGGTTCTGATCTGCGGAGTAATCAATCTTCGCCAGGTCACAAAAGGTCGGAAGAAGATCGGAGAAATCAACCAACTCGTTGCTGACTTTTCCCTCTTGGACCGTCCCTGGCATCGTCACAAAAAACGGCGTCCGCACCCCGCTGTCATGGCTCGCCTTCCCCTTGCCACCCGCGATGGGCTTACCCTTCCAGGAGGTCACCACCGGCGAGTCCGTGCCATTGTCTCCGGTAAAGACGATCAAGGTATTCCCGGACAAACCCAACTCATCGACTTTGGCGACCACACGCCCCACCAACTGATCAACGTGCTCGACCATATTCTTGAAATATCTGGCATCCCCTTTGTAAGTCGGGCTCCCCGGAGATTTGGGATCGTAATCCGGTGTGCCAGGCGTTGGCACGAATGGGCAATGCGGCAAAATCATCGGGTAATACACGAAGAACGGCTTGTCCTTATTTTCATCGAGAAAATCCTCGATGAATTTCACACAAACATCCGGCCCAAACTCTCCGTTTCGAAATTCCTGGTATTCTCCGTTGATGGACAGATCCGGGCTGGTGTGACGACTATCGTACTTCTTCCCATCAATCGTGTGACTGTTTCCTTTTTTCAATTGCCAAAGGCACGACTGATCAAAGCCAAAGTGTCCGGGGCCCTCATTCCCATTCCCCAATTGCCACTTCCCCGCAATACAGGTTTTGTATCCCGCATCACGAAAATAATTCCCGAAGGTTTTCTGACCATGATCGAGAGATCCGAACTGAGTATAGTTCCGCACGTTGAATTTTCCCGTCATCAGCTTCACTCGCGAGGGCGTACAAATCGGATTTGCGAAGGCATTGGTATATCGCATTCCGCTCTTTCCCATCTGATCGATATTCGGCGTCTTGTAGTCCTGTCTCTTATACACATCTCCGAGCCCACGAGACCGAGGCTGATCT
>CAJXVQ010000396.1 GCA_913060685.1 uncultured Verrucomicrobiales bacterium | reverse complement strand
CTCGGTCTCGTGGGCTCGGAGATGTGTATAAGAGACAGGGGTTCAAGATTGTGTCCCTTCCGTCGGAGTCTCTTTATGAGGGGGAAATCATCGAGTATTCCGTGAAGGTTTTTCCGGGGATTTGGATTCCCTGGGTTTCGGAAGTTAAAGCTCTCAAGGAGGGTGAGAGTTTTGTGGATGATCAAATCTCAGGGCCATTTAAGTTCTGGCATCATCGTCATTCCTTTGAGGAGACTGATTGCGGAACGATCGTTCGGGATCTGATTCACTACTCGGTGGGGTTTGGGCCCTTCGGTGAAATTGGTCGACATCTCGTGGTGAAGAAGCAATTGGCGGCGATGTTCGAGCACCGTCGCGTGACTTTGGAGCAAAAGTTCGGGCCTCTTACTCCTCCTCAGAATACTGAGGGTCGGTCAGTGTCCTGAGGAAGGCGACCAAGGCTGCCGTTTTTTGATCATCGAACTTAAGGCCGTTTGGCTTGAGTTTTGAGTCCAGGGTTGGGCTGCGGTGGAGTGGACTGTTGTAGTGAGCCACCGCTTCTTCAAGTTTGGCGAATCTCCCATCGTGCATGTAAGGCGAGGTGATGGCGATGTTTCGAAGACTTGGAGTTGAGAAGAGGAGGCGATCCTCCTTTTTTCCAGTGACTTGAAAACGGCCAAAGTCCTTGAGGTCTTCGATGATAGGGAGCCCGTTGTTCCGGTAGTCGAAGTCACTGAAATGAGGACCGCTGTGACATTCGAAACAGCCGGCGCCGCCTTTTTGGAGAGGGGTGAAAAAGAGTTTTCGCCCAGCCTCCTCCTGAGGAGTCAGCTTGGCTTTTCCTGCCATAAACCGATCATACTTCGAGTCCCCGCTGATGAGGGTGAGGAGATAATTCTCGAGAGCGAGCGCGAGAGTTTCGCTGGAGATGGGGCCGGGACCGTAGGCTTTTTCAAAATCCTCGCGATAGCTTTTTCGGCGATTGAGTCGGTAGATAACGCTTTTCAGATTTGCGGCCATCTCAAGGTGGTCCTGGATGGGTTGGAGAACCTGTTCGCGGACTGTCCTGGCGCGCCCGTCCCAAAAGAAATGCTCCTTCCACGCGAGATTAAAAAGAGGAGGGGAGTTGCGCTTGCCAAGGCGGCCCTCGAATCCGCGTGAGAGATCGACGTCGTCGCTGAAAGCAAATTCAACGACATGACAGGCCGCGCATGATACCGTTCCGTCGATTGAAAGAATGGTGTCGTGGAAGAGCCGTTCTCCGAGAGCGACGCGCTCCTTGGTCAGGGCGTTGTCGGCGGGGAGTTTGGGTTTTTGGAAAGAAGCGGGGTATTTGAGCGTCACCGGAGTCGAGCCGGCGGGTGGTTGATGATCCGCCCAAAGGAAAGCCAATCCGGCTACGAGCGTTGAGCAGATGATGATTTTCATTCCAAACACAAGCTACTGATAGCACACGCCGGGCGGAATGATCACAAAAATTACCACACTTCGATCAATCCATATTGTTCCAAAGGAGGATTGGATCGGAGGAACCCGGCTGAGATTTGGAGTTGCCATTCATCGGTGAATACGAGAACAGATTTTTTCCTTTCCGACGGTCAGATGCCAGACAGCATAGTGCCGAAATGAAATGCCATGCTTTTTCTCTCGCGGTAGCGCTTCTCGCTGCTCCGCTTATTGCTCATGAAGGGCACGATCACGGTGACGGGATCGGAACGATCATCACGACGGCCACGATCACCGGGTCCAAGGATCATCGATATGTCACCGTTCCAGGTTGGTGTGTTCCTCCAAACGGAACCAACATGGGCTCTCTCCATGGTGATCTCGCGATCGACAAGGATGGGAATATCTATGCCGCAACCAACGGAGAGCCGGGAATCGTGGCTTTCGATCGCTTCGGCAACTATACCAAGACCCTGAAAGGTGGCCTTGCGGGAATGCACGCTCTCACGGTGGTGACCGAGGGAGACAAGCAGTTCGTTTGGGGCGCGCAGGTCGGCAAAAACCGTGCGGTGAAATTCGATCTTGAAGGAAACGTCATCGAGACGCTGCCGAATGAGAAGACCGCAAAACTTGAGGGAGGAATGGGTGGTTTGACTGAAGTCCTCGTCGGTCCTGATGGTCATATTTACTTTTTCATGGGTTATGGCTCGAAGAAAATCCACAAACTCAAGCCGGATGGGGCTTTGGTGAAAACCTATGGTGGTAAAGGGAAGGGGATAGATCAGTTTGCGGCGTGTCACGGTGCTGCTCTAGATCTTCGTTACGGCGAGCCGAGACTTCTTGTTTGCGATCGCGAGAACCGTCGCATGGTTCATTTGACGATGGATCTCACCTGGATCGGGATTTACGGTGAAACCGGAATGCGGAGACCAGCCGATGTTGATGTTAAAGGCGATCTTGCCGTCATTTCAGAACTCGAAGGTCGGGTCATCATCGTGGATAAAGAAGGTAAGGTCGTTTCCGCGCTTCTGGACAACCCTGACAAGCAACAATGGGGGACCAACGGTGTTCCTGCCGACCAACTCCATGACAAGGCCTTCTCTTCCCCCCACGGTGTCAAGTGGGGACCACAGGGTCAAATCTACGTTAGTGAGTGGTCAAAAGTCGGCCGCTTGATCGCCCTCTATCCTATCAAAAAGTAACCCTTTAACGCTGTGATTGAACTCGAAGATTTTTTTGAAGATGTGATTGGTAAAACGCTCCGGGGAACCGGGGTGGCGGATGGGGTCTTATCCTTTCTTACCAATGTCGAACCGGATACCATCGCCAAGCTGAAGGAAGGTGAATTTGACGAGTCGGCCGTTCGCGCCATCGCGCCCGCGCTTGGGTTGGATGCGGACAGCCTCGTCGAATTAGCCAATCGTTCCTGGCGCCCCGAGCCCGTGGAACTCGCTGGCTTGCAGCAATTCAACACCATTTTTGATCCTGATCCCGATGATATGATGACGGTGAACTCCTACCTGATCTGGGATCCCCAGACCAAGGAGGCTGCCCTCTTTGACACCGGTGCCGACGCTGGACCTGCGCTTGCCGCGATTGGGGAACTTGGGCTGGAGCTCACGACCCTCTTCATCACGCACTCACATATCGATCATATTATTGATCGTGAGAAGGTCGTGGCCGCCCATCCGGGAATCCGGGTTCTCGTAAATGCCAAGGAGCCTGTTGCTGGAGCGGAGCGATTTGCTGCCGGGGACACTTTTTCAATTGGCACTCTGCGGGTCATAACCCGTCTGACTTGGGGGCATTCGCCCGCCGGAACGACTTACGTGGTCAACGGCCTCGCCCGTCCTGTCGCAGTGGTGGGAGATGCTCTTTTCGCCCAATCGATGGGTGGTGGGGTCATTTCATTCAAGGATGCCCTGGCGACCAACCGTTCCGAGATTTTCACTCTCGAGGATCAAACCGTGGTTTGTCCCGGGCATGGCCCGATGACTTCGGTGGGCGAGGAAAAAGCCCACAATCCCTTCTTTCCTGAATTCAAATCATAATCCAAACAACGACCTATTATCATGAGTAAAGTAGCATTCGTCGGCGTTGGCCGCATGGGAGCCAATATGGCGCGCCACCTTCAACTGGACTGCGGACACGATATCACCGCCATCTATGACGTGAACAAAGAGGCCTCGGCCGGGATCGCCGGTGAACTTGGCGCAAAAGACTGTTCGACCCTTGCAGAAGTGACCGCGGCCGCCGAAATCATTTTTACCGTCGTCACCAATGATGATGCCATGCGCGCCATCTTCCTTCAGGATGGTGACAACCTTTTCACGGATTCCTCGGGCAAAATCTTCATTAACTGCGCGACGCTTTCTCCCGGAATTCACAAAGAAGTTTATGAAGCCGGAAAAGGAGTGGGCGCGAGCGTTCTGGAAGGCGCGATGGCTTCCTCGATTTCCCAGGCTCGTGAAGGAACGCTCTTCCTCATGATCGGAGGGGATGAGGCCGTCTTCAATGAGCATAAGGAATTACTCGATCAGCTTTCGGTCAATCTCCGCCTCTGTGGCGAGATTGGCAAAGCGGCCGAAGTGAAGGCGCTGGTGAACATGGTTATGAATATCAACACCGCGGGCCTCGCCGAGGGACTCGGACTTGCCGATGCCCTGGGGCTCGATCTTAAAATGGTGTGTGACATTTTCGCCCAGACCGGTGCCAACAGCCGTGTTCTTGAGACTGATTCGGAAGATATGATCGATCGCGATCACGATTGCTGGTTCTCCGCGGAGCACGCCGCCAAGGACTCGGGAATTGCCGGTGATTTGGCCGCTGAAGCCGGGATTTCCCTGCCTGTGAATGACGCCACCAAGGCCCAATACGACAAGATGGTGACCGCAGGCCTAGGGGGACTCGATAAATCGGGTATCGCCGAGCTGACCTTTAAGGGTCGCGGTCCCTCTGCCTAAGGTGGTAAAAATCAATCAAAAGCGGCGACCACGTGGTCGCCGCTTTCTTTTTTACCCGCTTTCCGGGGAGGATCGTGAATCTTTCCGTCATTTTTCAAACTTCGTGGTTTGACAGGCTTACCCTGAATTTAGTTTACTCCTTGAAAGCACTGGTATTCACCACGCGACCAATCCATTCACATACACCACGATTTATTATGGCCGACGATAACCAACCTCCCGCACCAGCCGACCAAGGCTCCTCAGTGCCCGTCAAAAAAGAGACCGTTCGCGTGACCTTAAAAGCCGATCCACCGGCTCCAGCCGCGCCTTCAGCTCCGACCCCACCACCAGCTCCAAGCGCTGGTGCTCCAAGGCCCCCGGCTCCGGCCCCGACGATTCCTCTGAAGACTGCCCCGACCGGTGCACCAAGGCCGCCAGCCCCAACCGGTGGTGCTCCGAGACCACCAGCTCCGGCTCCGACCATTCCTTTGAAGACTCCAGGTGCACCCTCCTCCACGGGTCCCGCCACTGTTCCTCTCAAGACTTCTCCGGCACCAGCCATGCCAGGTGCTCCTACCACCGCTCTTCCACAAGCCACTGTGCAGCTTCAGGGCACTCAGCAGCTTGGCGCTCCCACAGCGGCAACAGCTCCTACCATGGCGACCATCGGGACTATTTCCATGGACGACGATGATGATGAGGGTAACGACCTCATTCCAACGGTAATGTCCATCCTGGCCTTCGTGCTCAGTTTGGCAGTTCTGGCTCTTTCACTGATGCTCTGGATGACCGAGAAGGAAATCGGTGACCTCTTCAACTAACCTCTTATCTTTTAGAAACCCACATTATGGCTCTTCCACTCATTATCTTTTTGGTTGCCGCAGGCGTAGCTGTTCTCAACTTCCTCGCCATGGGCGTTGGTAGCTGAACCCGGACTTTTCAAAGCAGATTGTCCGCAATTATGCCGGATTATTATGATCCGCAAAACTCCTCAAAGGGTGGCTCTTGACGCCGCCCTTTTTCTGTACATATTCTCAACATGGCTCTAACACTCACAGAAGAGAACTTCGACGCCGAAGTCATTAATTCCGACCAGCCCGTCCTTGTGGACTTTTGGGCAGAATGGTGCGGACCTTGTAAAATGATCTCACCAATGGTGGATGCGGTCGCCGCCGAGGTGGAGGGCACCGCCAAGGTTGGAAAATGCAATCTGGACGACGGACAGGCGATTGCCGCCAAATACGGCATTCGTTCCATCCCGACTCTCCTCTTCTTCAAGGGCGGGGAGGTCAAGGACCAGATCGTCGGGGCGAACGTTACCCAGAGCCAGATTACAGAGAAGCTCAAGGCTCTTGCCTAAGACTCTTAAGCAAAAGAAACTTTAAACACCAAAAAACGGGAGGTTCGCGAGAACCTCCCGTTTTTTTGGTTCTAAATTCTTACCACTTCTTGCCGTAGGCGGTATTCTCCAGACCTTGTCCAAGGCGCTGGAAGTCGCGGCCCATTCCAAGGAAGGTATTACATGAGGAAAGAAGAAGAGCGCAGCCCAAGGCCACCGCAATCATTAATGGACGTCGAAAGTTCACAAAGCTAAAATAAAGATCTCCCAAGCTTTGTGCAAGGCCTTTGTTCATGCGCGATTATCTAAAATCGCTGATCGATTTCCTTCAAGATCGTCTGAAGTTGTTTGACCTCCTCAAAGGCTTTCATGATTTCTTCAGGTGTCAGATTCGGGTCGTTCAAGTGTGATCGCAGAGCCTTCTCCTTCATCTGATAATGCCGGGCTGAGAGCATCGCGACGGTGTCACTTGCAGAGGTGACCGGATCAGGTGGGATGGAGTCGGTGAAACTTTTTTCGAGGGCGAGGCGATCTCCTTCCGGGATGGTCATGAGGTAAGCTTGTCGGGAGGCCACGCTTTCGGCATTCGGGCGCTTGGACAAGATATCGAGCAGGATTTCATTCCCCAACGTTTCGCGCAGGCATTCATCTGTCTCTTATACACATCTGACGCTGCCGACGATCTACTCTGTGTAGA
>CAJXVQ010000395.1 GCA_913060685.1 uncultured Verrucomicrobiales bacterium | reverse complement strand
TCTACACAGAGTAGATCGTCGGCAGCGTCAGATGTGTATAAGAGACAGCTCTTGAACCTTTCCCTTCAACAGATCGCGCCACGCTTCGGCCTCCACCAGCAGTTCGTCCTTGGTGAGAGGGTCGAGGAGGAGTTTCAGATGATCGATGGGGATATCGATGGCCTCCGTGCTTACCGCTTGTGGTTGCGACGTTTCGGATTTGGCAGCGGCCCCTTCTTGAGCCCGCAGAATCGGACTCAAAGCGAAAGAAATGACGGCGATTGCGAGGCAGAAGATTAAAGGTCTCATCAGGTATCTTATGGCGTTAATTTTTATTCGCATGGTAGGATCAGCTGCGATTTAAAAGGACTATCATGCTTTGGTTCCGAATAAAAGCAGTCTCTCTAGAGCTGGATTCGGCGCGGCGACTTGATTGAATGGAAGGCTTGTCCTTTCGCGGTCACGCTCCTCTGCGACCATCCCTGGCTTACAGGTTCGATAAAATCCCTCTTATCACCTCCGGCGCTGCCACAGCATCGATCGCTCCCGCCCTTCACCTTCCCTTCCTTCATAGGTTTTAGAAGGAGGCTTTGACCAAATCAATTCAAAGTCTCTTCCAAAGAACTCACTCAACTCAGCAGCCGTCACCCCAAAGGGCGGGCCTTCCTCTCCTTCATGATCGGGATTGAGAAAAAAGATCCCCAACAGATGACCACCTTTCGGGATGAGCTCCGCCATCTTCGCGACGTAGTCGGCACGACGTCCCACCGGAATGGCACAGAAGCAGGTATGCTCAAAGACAAGCTCGTAGGAGCCCTGCCATTCAAAAAGATCTCCGACGCCCCAAGAGAGCCCTTCGCCGGAATACCTGGCCTCCGCTTGATCAATCGCCTCCTGCGCCAAATCCAGCCCGATGAGCCTGCCTTTGGCAGTTGCATGAATGAGATGAGCATCATGGCCAAATCCACAGCCCGGAACAAGAATCGAACCCGCCTCCTCGATCAGCCCCCGATGCTCGACCAATAGAAAAGGGAGCTCCGGATGGGGCTCCCCTTTTTCCCAAGGTGTCTCTCCGGTCCGGTAGCGGGTGCTCCAATCGAAGGACATTAGTGGCTGCTAAAACTTAATGAGCTTTTCCGCTGCGACGAAGGCTCTTGTATTCCACCACCCCCTTGACGATGCCATTGGCGATGGCCTCACGATACCAGCCTTCCTTGGTGCGGCTCCGCTCTTTCGAGTTTGAGACAAACCCTCCCTCAACGAGAATCGCAGGGTTCTGGGCATGGCGGATGACATAGTATCGGGCGTATTTAACACCACGGTTGACTGACGTCACCTCGTTCAGCATGCCTCGCTGGACCGCGGCAGCAAGAGGCTTGGAGCGAGACGAACAATAAAAGGTCTCAAGACCGGACACATCGCGCTTCCAAGTGAAATTGTAGTGGATGCTCACGAAGATCGAGTTCGGGTAGCGGTTCCCGATCTTGGCGCGTCCGGGGAGAGTGATGAAATTATCGCTACGGCGGGTCATCACTGTTTTGAAGCCCTTGGCCTTCAACTTCTTCTCAACCCGCATCGCAGTATCGAGCGCGAGCCACTTCTCGTAAACTTTGCCATAACTTCCGCCATAATCCCGACCACCGTGACCGGCGTCGATGACCACTGTGCTGAAGGAACCTGCTGAGGCATGCAGCAGCGTTAAAGAGAGTAAAACAAGGGAGGTGAGGAGGGAATTCATGGGGGAAAATCTAAGTTCGCTTAATTTTTAAAAAAACAAGACATTAAAGGCAACCTTTTTTTACAATGTCGCAAATTATTCAGGACGATCGGAAGCCCGGCGGGCCTTGGCCGTCTCTTTGGCCTCCAGCGTGGGGTCGAAGGGAATCGCACCAGACACAACCACGTTTCCATCTGCAAAAGCGACGAACCGCGGCTTGCGACCGCCTGCCCTTTTAAAATATTTTGTCCCGATGTGGTAGCCATCTTGATTCACAGTCGCGTGGATAAAAACCTCTGGATCAGCGAGATAGAGCACATGCAACTGATTCTTCCCGTCCAAAGCCATCTGAGGCTTCACAAATCCAAGATACTCACTGATACGAAAGGTCGAGATCGAACGGCCCGAATTGGTATCCATGACTTGAGCGTAGATCGAGGTTTTGTCCCCGTCGTTAAATGTCACCACGTTATACTCACGTTTCGTGAAAGCGCTATTTGGGACACCGAATGGAACGCTGTGAATCTTACTTCCCCCGCCGACCGTGAAGTGGCCCGAGTTGGAAGTGTAGCTCACCTGCTCCACTCCCGGGCGACGAACGTGAGAGGTCACTGCAAAATTACCAACCTTTGCCACATTGAACATCCCACTCAGGTTGATCCGGCGGGACATGCTGCGACCGGCAGGAATCACGGCACGTTGGAAGACCTTGTGGTGGCGCTTCGTCATTTCACGTCCGCCCGAGTCTCTCATGCTAAAATCAAGCCAGCTGTGGGCGATCTTGCCCTCCAAACGGCTCGCGAAATCAAGCTCACGGCCGCTCCGGTTTGTCACGGTCACCACAGCCGTCACTGGCTCGTGTTCCAAATACTGGCGCCGATCCACTTTGAGCGAAACGCTGACCTGACCCAAACCGACCATTGTCGATAGGGTCAAAATTAAAAGAGTAAGGGAGGTTTTCATAATCGTAGGTGGAGGTAGCCAAGCGTTTCCCGCGCAGGAGGGAAAGGACAAAGTCATCCTTCAGCCAAGCGTTTCTTTTTAATTATAGGGCTCCTTTTTCTTTCTTCAAACGCAATTGCCCGCAAGCCGCATCGATATCATGCCCCTTTTCCAAGCGAAGCGTCGCCGATATTCCAGCCTTGGACAGGACGCTCTTGAAGCGCTTGCAGTTTGCGTCCGAAGGCCGGACCCACTCCAAGCCATCGACAGTATTATAAGGGATCAGGTTCACCTTGGCTTTAATCGAGGCCGCCCGCCTCGCTAGAACCCCGGCCTGCTCGACCCCGGCATTGATCCCATCGATCAGGATGTATTCCAATGTGATCTTCTGGTTCTTCTTCGAATTCCAGACCCGAAGTGCGTCGAAAAGCTCGGCGACGGGGAATTTACGATTCACCGGCATGATCTTGTCGCGCGTGACATCATCCGGCCCATGCAGAGAGATTGCGAGGCGGATCTGTTGGGGAAGTTCGGCGAGCTTCCTGATCTGGGGAACCAGGCCCGAGGTGGACACGGTAATGCGGCGCGCCCCGATTTTGAGGCCCCAATCAGAGGTGATGATCTCGAGTGCCTCGCAGAGATTTTTAAAATTCGCCAGTGGCTCCCCCATCCCCATAAACACGAGATTGTTCACCTTCTCGCCCGATAACTCCTCGGCGAGAATGATTTGCGAAACAATCTCACCCGCACTGAGATTGCGCGTGAAGCCGTCCAGCCCCGAAGCGCAGAACTTACATCCGTATGCGCAACCAACCTGGGAAGAGACACACAAGGTATGGCGATCCGAACTCTCACCATAAAGGGCCGGCGACGCCGGGATCAGGACCGTCTCGACGTATCGCCCGTCCGAAAGCTCCAAAAGAAACTTCCGCGTCGTGTCCTTGGACCCCTTTGTTAAAGTGTGTTTGAGCGGTCTGAGCGGGTATCGCTCTGCCAGCGCCACTCGCAGGGACTCCGGGAGATTCGTCATTTCATCCCAAGATTGAGCCCGTTTTTTGTAGATCCAATCAAGAATCTGGGTCCCCCGGTAAGCGGGTTCGCCGAATTCAGCGAGAAGGTCGGCAAGTTGTGTTTTTGTAAGCATCTCAGGAAATAGGTCGGCAAAGGACAAAAGGTGAAACCACGAGTGCCTGGAATTGCTGATCGGTGTCTTCCCACTGGGCAACATGAAGACCTTCGATTTTCACCAGATCAGCGGACTTCAACCACGCCTGAATTTGCTCCGTCTCATCCGCCGAGATCGCCGCACCGACCTCCTCCAGCTTCAAATCCGGATCCACGAAAAACAGAACCCCGTTCTCATAGTGATCCTTAAGATACTCCCACCCTACTTCGCCGGAGTATTTTGCCAGCTTTTCCTCCACTGTCGCCGGATCCTCACCCAGCATCCCGTATCGCATTTCTTCGGAAGCCATTTTCTAAATTAACTCGAGTGTGTGGGTTCCCTTGCTCAACTTGCCACCTGCTGTGATCCGACACCGCAATCCCCCGCTTCCCCGTAGAAATTTTTCGACCCCCGGCGCGCAAGCTTCATCCATCCAATAACACGGCTTCGCTTCCTCACTTCCAGAGAGCTCAACTTCACCCAATCGAAACGAGCGCCCGATCAAATCGTTCAGATCCAGTCCCACCACCACCACATTGCGACGAAACGCCGAGGGCTGAAGATCAGGGAGCTCAAATTCACTCATCACCCTCTCGTAGGTCGCATGGTCAAACAAAGTCACCTGCCCCTTGTAGTCCTCTTTATAGCCAAAGAAGCGATCATCTTCGACCCCACGACCTGCCACCAATGAGATTTCCTCGCGATCCAAGATCTCATGATCCTCCGACCCCTTCCCGTGCCGACCATAATAATTATGGCCGGGCGAGATAAAGAGGTGGGTCACTTCCGCCGTCTGCGCGCTCATGGGCAAAGACTAGCAAACATCCCGCCTGCGCGCAAACGTCCCGAGGCTATCGCCTTCTAATTGTGGTCCGAGAGTTGCTCGATGGCGACGGAGCAGATCTTGAAGGGCGGGGCGATGGGCTGGATCTGGGCACCGGAGCCGGAGTGCTTTGGCGTCGTACTGTAGGAGCCGGCCGTGACCTCTGGACGGTCGTGGCTGTCGAACTGGAACGGGACGTCGGTCGACGAACCGTCGGCATGGCTGTCGGAGTTGAGGGCCGAGTTGTCGGCCGGGAACGAGGAACTGCGGTAGAGGATCCCGTCACCCGTGAACCTGGATTTCGCACCGTTGGAGTCGGACGAAGAGGCGTCGGTTTATGAAGCTTTGGCTTCTCGAGATGACCCGAGTTGCCGTTTCGAATCGTTGATACTCGCAAATCTGGCGTCCGCACAATCGGAGGATAAATGATGGGCGGGCAATAGAAATCATCCTGAACAAAGTTATTGTCGTGCACAATGATCGGCGGATTGACGATGATTCCACCTTGCTGGGGTGCTGCGGCGGCTTGGAGTTGCAAGTCCTCCACTGCTCCGGCGAGACGCTCGAGGCTCTGGTCGATTTCCATCTTCGCTTCCTTATCCTCCATATCTGCGAGACTCGCCTCAACCGCCCGATCATAGCGGGCCTGCGCCACACGTTCACTCTTCAAGGCCAGCAAGGCGCGATCCCGGTCATAATAAAAACGGTCCTGCCAGGCCACCGGCAACTCGGCAAAAGGAATCCGGGCAATCCCTCCCCGGTGGCGAAAGACCACTCCAATATCCGTGACACGAGTAATCACCAACTCATGATACTCGTCACCCGTTGTCGTCTTCAGGTGGGCCAATTCCTCCCCTTCTGCCTTGAGCCGGGATAACCTCCGCTCTTCGGCATGATCTTCCTCCTCATTCACGGCCGGAACCCCGACCTTCTCGATGGGAATCGAGATGACTTGAGCTTTTGAAGCTTCCTTCAATTCTTTCATCACGACCGCCAACTCCGAAAAAACGGCAGCCTGCTCTGCATCCTTACGAAACCGATTATTTTGCTCGGACACCAGTTGTTTCTCCAGCCTCACCAATTCCGCCCTCAAAGCGACCATCTCAAGTTGAGTTTTGTCCTGGTCGTCCACCGGCGCGACTTTCGCCTCCTTTTGACAAGACACAAAACCTAAGGAAGCAACAAGGGAAAGGGATAAAAAATATCGCATATCAGGAGAAAGAAGTGGTGATAAGACCAAGCTACTTCATTTTTTATTCAAGCCCATGAGAAAAAAGTCACCCCAACTTCTCTGGTTGTGTGAAAACTTAAAGACCCACCACAATCTGTTCTAAGAAACGCGCTATCACCACCACCATCCAAACCCTCCCCAGCCATCCTCGACCCCGCGCTCCGAGATGTCCTCATCATTCGCCAAATGGCCCGGTGATGATTCCCACCCTGACTGCCGCCAAAGGTAACTTTCCAAATCACGACAAGATGTCATCCTCCTGTTCATGATTCGCAAAGTCCTTACCATCATCGCTCTCCTCCTTCCCGCTCACGCCTCCGAATGGGTCACCCTCTTCAACGGTAAAGACCTCTCCGGCTGGACTCCCAAAATTGCCCAACACCCGCTCGGAGAAAATACCTTCGACACCTTCCGCGTCGAAGACGGCATCCTCAAATGCGAATACGACAAATACCCGAAATTCGACAAGAAATTCGGGCACCTTTATTCCGACCTCTCCTACTCCTGTCTCTTATACACATCTCCGAGCCCACGAGACCGAGGCTGATCTC
>CAJXVQ010000394.1 GCA_913060685.1 uncultured Verrucomicrobiales bacterium | reverse complement strand
TCTACACAGAGTAGATCGTCGGCAGCGTCAGATGTGTATAAGAGACAGCCGCAGGGGTGCGTAGCAGTCACCTGTATGTTTCGCTCGGGGAGGTACCCCCGCCCAGAGTGTGCTGTTGGTGTCGTCGTCGTCGTTCGCCCCAACACAAAAGAGAAATTACGCGCAGTTGTGGTGTTGAACATCTGTCTCCTTTGGTGCGTTGGTGTGGCGGGCCATCCATCCTGCTTGTACTTGGTTGTAGGTACTACCCGCCACAATACTACGCGCACCCGCAGCAGATGCAGCACATGCACATGCAGCACCAACACATGATGCAAATGGAACACCAGCGCCGCATGCAACAGCACCAGCTGCAGCACCAGCAACAGCAACAGCAGCACCAGCAACAGCAGCAGCCGCAACAGCAACAACAAGAGTCAGGCGCTGCACCGGGCATCCCGCACAAGCTCGAGGCCGCGCCGTCCGACTGGGTCACTGGCGAAGACGACCCTGGACTTGCGGCACCGCCGCCGATGAGTTTGCGTGAAATTCAGGAGCAACAAGTTCGTGAGGCCGCGCAGCACCGCCAACAACAGCAGCAGCACTTGAACTAAAATCGTCAACCACGGCCGGTTCATCGACCACAATCGTAAATTCCAGTGACTCGGTCCCAAGAGGTCCGGTCCCTTCCAGGGTGTAGGTTGTCGTCGCAGTGGGCGAAACGGTCGCGTTTCCAAGCCCCTCGGTGGTCTGGCCCAAGACATCAACAGGGCCCGTGCCACCGTCCAAGGTTAACGAAGTCAAAGCTGGAGAAACAAACCACGATAATTCAGCACTCTGACCGGAATCCAGATAAGGAACCGATCCCTCAAACATGACGAGGGTCTCTGAATCAGCAAGGAACTCTAGGTAGTGCGCCTCGGCACGAGAGTCGGCGATATCGCCGTCGCCATTCGGATCATCAAGACGTTTGTTGTAGATCGCGATTTCATCAATGGTTCCGTTAAAGAGCTGGGAAGTCGGGACCTTATTTGAACCAATCAGCCAATTGCCGTTGGCCGCCTCTGCGACAGCTAAGCCTGTTCCAGCCTCCACCCCGTTGACATAGAAACGGAACGTCGGATCAACCCCGTCAGCAACGGCGCTTTGGTCGTAAGTGAGAATGATATGATCAAATCCGCCCTCGGTCGCAGTCACTCCTGAGTTTGTCGTCGCGCCCCCGGAGAAGGAGGTAAACTGCCGGGCAGCATTGGCCACGAGATTGCTGCGTCCCGGTCCTAGTGTTCCGTCCTGATTCGAAAGAATGACTCCGTCAATCGCCGAGGTCCCGGCTTGCACCACCGCTTCGATCGTAAAGTCTCCCACCGATGGATCAAAAAGCAAAGGCGTCAGAATTGAGCCATCTCCATTGAAAAGAGCGGCCAATCCCACTGCTCCTGCCACGCCAAGCTCGGTTGTGCCAGCGTCGACGCTGTAATCAATATCAAGACCATTGCCGCTGGAATCGGCCAATGTCGTTGCGCCAGGGACTTCCTCGAAGCGATAGTATGCAAGAGGACTGTCAGAATTAACGGCCCCGGGGAAATCCGCATGGACCACCGATGCCGTCAAAAGAGAGGCCAAAGTTGGCAGAATGAATGGGTGTGTTTTCATGTTTTTTGAGGTTCGCGTTTATTGAATCAAGGAGACCCGGATCCGAAGAAATTGACGGGCTACCGTATCAGCAGTGAAAGGACTTTCAAAGGTCACGGTTTCAGAACCATCACCGTTTGAGGAGGTCGTGGTGAGATCTGCGTTAGTGGACCAATCGACAAGATCGCGTGACACTTGGACCATGAGAAATAAATCAGGTGTTTTTTGCAAGCGCGGGAAAACGAGTGAAATGGAGCTTCCATCAATCACGATTTCTCCGGGGACTTCGGAATGCACCCATGTCGGATCAAGCCCGAGGGCATAGTTCATCAAGTTGCTCGTCCCATCGCCGCTGGCGTCGACCGCCGGACCACTGATTGCGGGATCCGCCAATTGCTCCGTCGTAAAATATCCACGACTCCAGGTCCCATAGTCGTTGCTGTGTGGCGTCGGGTTCATGAGACCAGGAGATCCTCCCACGGCGCTGCTCACCGCCCAGCGATACTGCTCATCCCATGTCATCCAGCCGGCAGAAGGATCGAGGATGTCCAAGCTATATCCACTATTCCTGGCTGCCGTGAACCAATCTCCCTCATACTTAAATGAAAGGATATTTTCTCCAAGTGAATCTCTCAGCGTCACCTGCTCTCCCCCGTTATTCAGAGCTCCGGTGTAAATCCCGACAATCTTGAGCCCCGCAAAATTGGCAGAATTTGGCACAATCAAGCCATACTCGCCCGGGGCCAGAGACCCGCTCAGAACCGCGGAAACGCCATCGGTGAATTGCACCCCCGTCAGATTAAGAGGCTCCGGGCCAATATTTCTGATCTCGATATATTCGAATTCCTGCCCCTCCAAAGGCGCAAAGTGCAACCCGGTAATCCGGAGATACTTCTGGGCATCGCTGGATTCGTCAGGAGTGCGAAAGTCATCCACAACCGCCCCATTGGAATCCATCAATGATATCAGTTCTCCTCGTGCGGAAATTTGGCCACGATAGGCACCTGCCACATTGAGCCCTTCTCCTCCTTTGGGGCTCGCCCCACGCGCTCTAAATGCGGCCACATCAGGACTGAGATACAAGCTGCCATTGCCCTCGATAATGGTTCCGGGAAGGAACTCCAGGACCACACCTCCTGCGATTGTCCAACCGGACAAGTCCACTGCTTGACTCCCTGGATTTTGAAGCTCGATATATTCTTCGTCCTGATTTCCTGACGCCGGACTCCCCTCGACCGCCGCGATCGTTATGACTGGAGAAGCCTCCTGAGCCCCGGGTAAGAGCGCCGAAGAAGTTTGCGGAGTCGGATAAGAACCTTCATTCGCCGCAAGGTGAGTGACGGAAAGATGATTTCTACGAGGAGTCAGATAATCATTTTCGAGAACTGCCATCGCCTGTGCCAGAGTCTGCGACTGCCCGAACTGCCCCCACTTGCTTCTGTCCGATACGGCATCATCTCCCAATGAAGTCTCCAATTGATCGATCCGGTCATCGAGGAAAGAACCCAGGAGAATTTCATCGACGACAGTCTGAAGACGACGGCGAAACATGTCCTTAAAGCGATCGTTCTCAAGCAGCTTGTCGATGATTCGATTATAACTCCGGTTGGCTGGCAGTTCCTGAATCCCCACAAAGGGATGGCTTGGAGAAATCCGGACATTGGCATTTCGTCCACCCAAAACAGAGTCGGCCGTTGACCAGATCCCATCATGGGAAATCGAGTCATTGGTCATGTAATGACTCCCAAAAGTCAGGTCGGTATCCCAGGGAATTTGAGTCCACTCACCACTCCCCTCGCTATCCCGGTAGAGGTAATAGTTCTTGGACATGTTGTCGCCATTCTGGGTCAGCACCGTCGCCGCAAGGTAATTGAGCTGGCGGGGAAGATCGACATTATCGAAGATGAAGTTCTCCAAAGTGGCACCACTCGACATCATCCCGCTCAGGAAGGCCGAGAGGTCGGCATTGGACTCGTAGAGACGGTTCTTCTTCTCAACACCCGCAGTCCCACTCGTTCCCGCATTGAACATCTTGTAAAGAGCGCCATCGTCATCGATGCCCTTTTCACGACGAAGCAACCGCTTATCAACCTGCTCGGTGTAGGCTGCGACGCTAAAGAAGGCTCCGTTCTGCTCCACTCTCATCAGGACACATTCCGATCCCGGTGACCCCGCACTATCGTAAACTTCATAGCTCAAGGGTTGGCGAACATAGGCCTTATCCGTCCACGTCGTATTGAGATTGAATTCCTCCGCTCTGACCTCTGCAAGATTTCCCCCGACCCGGAAATGATGTCCGGTATTAAAATCAAATTTATAACTCTTCTTGGCCAGACCCGCTGACGATCCGCCCCGGATCCGACAAAAGACATTATCGTAAAACTCCCCGAGATGGAGCACCGCAACCCGCGTTCCGGTTCGCGAATTTGCGGCATTGGGATTTTGGATAAACCACTCAAGCACCGGAAGGTCCGAATCAAGGGTGGGATCGAGCGCCGCTGTTCCGTAATATTCCGGTGAATTCAGCGAATCAAAAAAGAGCGGGTCTTTTGAACCGAGCCCGTTGGCATCGCGCGACTCAACCCGCCAGCGGATCATTTCTCCGGGATCCAATCCGACCAGAGGAAGACCTGCCGTGTAGATCCCATCGCCACTCAAAGCATCTGGCAGCACTCCGTCGTCCTTCATCTCGATCGAGCTTTCCGCTCCAAATCCCTGACGATAAAAGAGATCGACCCGGTCCACAGAACCGGCGGTCGCTTCCACACTTGCGGTGATGACCAACTCGGACTGGGTGGAAACATCAGGCCGCATAGGATTCTCAGTCACCTCACGGATCACCGGCCCGAGGTCACTCGAACCACTCCCATTCGGAGCACCCGGAGTTGGATTGGTCATGTAAATGAGCTCCACGCTGCCATCGCCACTCACTTGGGCAGAGAGCTCACAGTCGAAGAGAAAATCCGAACTCGACGCGCTGCTATTCAGTCCATGGACTGCCAGCACATTGGTCCCCGCCACGAGATTGATCTGGCTAAGATCGATGGGAAAAGGTTCCAGGGCAACGGCCAGAGTATCGCTGTGATTCCCACTCGCACTGGCTTCGAAATCCCAGACGCCATCGTTTGGCTCCGTCACCGACGCAAGAATCGGACTCCCGTTGATATAGATCGCAAAACCATCATCATACCGGGCGCTGAAGAAAAGCGCACTGACGGCAGCGGGATCATCCACCGTGAATGGAATACGAAGATAGATGGAACTATTCTGCAGATAGAGATCGTCCTGAACATCTCCTCCCGCCCCAATAAAGTCATCGTAAGGGTCGCTATTTGGGGTGCTGGCAAAACCGACCCCCAGGTTGGCTGACGTCCAGCCACTGTCATCGAAGGCGGGGTCATGGAAGGCATTCCCGCCTCCCACATCTTGCGAGTTGTCGACTGGAACACGATATCGCAACTGGGCATCCGGACCAACCAACTGAACCGAGGATCCCGCCGATGTCCCCAAACCGTAGGAAACATCAGGATACTGGATTGGAAATTGAGGGACAAACTCCGACTCTACCGTTGCCCCGTCAGGCCGGACCAACCCGAGGTATTCACCCGAAGCACTCAGCTTGAAATCAGTATGAAGCTCGGACCCCGCAATCGCGCGATCCTTACCAGAGGCAAAAACAAGCAACTCCTCGCCAGGGCCAATCGTCACCGAGGGAATGGGCCAGCGATTAGGCTCCAGCACATCGTCGCTTAAAAACCACCCTCCCAAATTCACAGAATCGCCAGAGACATTGGTCAATTCAAGCCAATCTGAATTCTCACCGTCCTCGTCCGTGATTCCCGAAACATTCGACGCTATAAACTCACTAATGACGACTTGGGAAGAACCTGAAAAAATCGAGCCAAGAAAAGAGGTAATTCCGATTAGGTAGTATTTGCAGTAGTTTGATTCCATGGCATCGATTTCATAAATAAAGGCGACTTTGTTCGCCAAAGTCGCCTTGAAAGAGCTTTCTGGCAAAGGGTTACTTCCGGCGGCGCACCAGAACGGCGAGTGCCGCAATACCGCCAAGAAGAACCGAAGAAGGCTCGGGAACAGGGATCACGGTCACTCGTGAACCGGATGCACCATTGAACGACTCAACCAGGATGTTGGCTCCTTCAACCGCCGGAGCACCATCGACCGTGATTTTGCTCAGATGCTCAGCCCGAAAAGCGGCTGGAGTCTCAGCGAGGAAATCCATGATGGCACCATCGGTAAGATTGACGGTTGAAATATTGATGGGACCGCCGCCACCTCCGAAAGTGGCCGAACTCGTAGCGTCGATATCGAGCGCCACCGCATTCACGATGAAAAAGGTGTTGAGCTGGCTTCCATTGATCAAATTGACGTTAACACCGGTACTCATTGGCGCACCGCCAACCCCGTCATTTCCGCCGGCCACCAGACTAAAGGTGGAATTATCAAGGGTCATGGTAAATTCATTTCCGATCTGAAAGCGACCCTGCCCAGGGAGATTTGGAAGCTCCATGGTTCCTCCTACAACGGAAATGTCGTCGTCTACGCTGACATTGGCGACCACCGAAGTCACTCCGGAAGCGGTTAAGTCCCAGTTGCTGTCATCAAAGACATCCGAACTGGTGCTTCCAGTCCAGATCACGGAAGCAGAGGCGGAAAATGTAGACACAACAAAGAGTGCCGAAACTATTGAGTGTTTTTTCATAATGTATCTGACACGGTTTTTAATCGCGGGCAGAAAAAAGGGAAGGTGAAAATATTCGAATTCGTCTTAACCCAAGTTTCGCATTTTTTTTGAGTTTTTGGTCCAAAATCGCCGAATTC
>CAJXVQ010000393.1 GCA_913060685.1 uncultured Verrucomicrobiales bacterium | reverse complement strand
CTACACAGAGTAGATCGTCGGCAGCGTCAGATGTGTATAAGAGACAGCATCAAGTCCTCCCACTACGGGTTGGCTGAGCATTTCAGCTTTGGATCTTATGGTGATGATCATTGGGACCGTAACAAACTGGGTCCAATTGCATTGGCTCGAGTGGAACAGGCCATGGGTCGGAAATTCACGGCCGAAGAGACCCTCGTGATCGGGGATACTCCAAAAGATGTTGCATGTGCCCATGCCTTTGGCGCGAAGTGCGTCGCAGTCGCAACCGGTAAGTTTACTGAGGACGCGCTTGTCGCCTGTGGTGCTGACAAGGTGATTGCAAATTTGATCGGCTTTTCGTTGGCCGACTTTGTCTAAAAGCGGAAGTTCTCGCCGAAATAGAGCCGTCTGGCTGTCTCATCATTAACGAGTTCCTCGGAGGATCCCTCGATCATGACCTTGCCTTCAACAAGAAGGGAGGCGCGATCAACGATCTCAAGGGTTTCTCGTACTTGGTGATCGGTGATGAGAATGGAGAGTCCGTCTTCATCCCGTAGTTCCCGGATGATTTTGTGAATCTCCTGGACCGCGATGGGATCGATTCCCACAAAGGGTTCGTCGAGCAAGAGAAGCTTGGGCTCGGTGCAGAGGCAGCGGGCGAGTGAGAGTCGGCGCTTTTCTCCGCCGGAGAGGGCGAGAGCCAATGACTTGCGAACGTGGGAGATTCCGAAGCGTTCGAGGAGTTCGTCAGCCCGCTCGTATCGCTGTTTCTTCGAGAGGTTTTTGCGGGTTTCCAGGACGGCGAGAAGATTATCCTCGACGCTCAGTTTCCGGAAAATGGATTCCTCTTGAGGAAGGTAGCCCATGCCGTGCCTCGCTCTTTTGTGCATGGGTTGACGGGTGATCTCCTTCGAGAGGAAGGAGACCCGTCCGTGGTCGGGTCGGACCAATCCTGCGACCATGTAGAAGGTGGTGGTTTTCCCCGCTCCGTTTGGGCCCAGAAGACCCACGATTTCGCCCGGGTTGACTCGTAGGCGAACCTCATCGACGACCTTGCGGCCACCATAGGATTTTTGCAGTCCTTCGACTTCTAGAAGCGGGGTAGGGGATGAACTCATGAAGATACTATTTTTTCTTTTCCGTAGGCAGGCCCAGGCGGGTCACCCATCCCTTGTCACTGAGACGGACTTTCACCTTCTTGTTCTTCAAGGTGACCACAGCCGTGGCGTTTTTGGAAATGGAGCGCAGCGCGACCGAGCCGTCTTTGTTGGCCTTGTTCTTGGGATCACCGAGAATGAAGGCGAGCTTGTCTCCGCGGAGAGTGATGGTGGAGTTGATTTGTTCTCCGTTCTTGGTCATTTCGTAAAGAGCCCGATCGCCTCCAAGATAGAATTTTTGGCCTTTTTCGTTCACTCCGCTCAGCCGGACATCGCCCGCTGCTGTGAATTGTTTAAGATCGCCAAATCCGCCGAACTTGGCGAGAGGTTCTTCTTTTTTGTCGCCTTCTTTTTTGTCTTCGGCGGGCTTGTCTTCGGGCGGATGGAACAAGGCTTTGAGGTCTTCCTTGCAGGTCATGGTGACTCCCTGACCTTCGATCCTGATGTTTCCCAAATAGACGATTTCGTAGGTTTCACCATCGAGGTAGACACCTTTGCTGCAGGAGATGAGCAAGCTGTCAGGACCGGGCTCGAAGAGGCCTTCGAGGGGGTCTTCTTCCTCTTCTTTGGCCTCGGCCGGGGCGTCTGTCTGTGAAATGAGAGTGGTCTGGTCGACGGTTTGGAGGAAGCTGGCGAGCCGTAAGTCGACACCCTTGTTTAGCTGGTCTGCTTTCTCGAAGTTTTTTTCACCGTCAAGATTGGGAATGACGCGGCGGGCGACTTTTCTTTCAAACTCGGCGAGCTGTGTCGGGTCGATTTCAGGTGGCGCGGCCACGAGCATCGGCGCGACGACGGTGAGGGGGATGAGGTGGGTGAGTTTCACTGTGGTTTTTTGGGTTCCTTTTTGGGGATTTCGAATCGAGTGGTGGCCGGGCCTAGTAAGAGAGCTTGTCCGGTTGCGAGAGAGAAGATTCCGCCAGCTGATTTTGCGGCAAATTTATTTTCGGCTCCAATCATAAGGATTCCCCCTTTGGCTCGCAGCTCCTCTTTTTCCAGGGAATAGTCAGCGTCGGAAATAGTTGTGGTGCTCCGAATCGCGCCTGTCTCATCGAAAAGCCAGAGCTTCACGTTCTTTGCGGAAAGAAGAGTTTCGTCTTCCACGGTATCATCACTCACGGTGAGCTCCTTGATGGTCATCAGGGAGATTTTTTTGAGATCTTCGTCGTAATAGGGGAAGACCATGTCGGTCATGACGGCTCCTACTGGCACATTAATGAGGGACTTTTTTTTCTCCTCCGCGCTTTTCTCCTTCTTTTCCTCTTTACGCGGCTTGCTTTTTTGCGCGGATTTCTTGTCGTCCTGACACGAGACCGGGAAGAAGCAGAGGGCACTCAGAAGAAAGGGGAGTGGTAGCCTCATGAGTCCGGGTGGGCGGCACGGTGAATGGCGAGGAGGCGCTTGAGAACATCCTCAATCTCAGCGAGGGGAATTTGGTTGGGGCCGTCGGAAAGGGCTTTTGAGGGATCTTCATGAACTTCCATGAAGACACCATCCACGCCGGCGGCTACTGCGCATCGGGCCAGGACGGGAGCTAAGACTCCATCTCCACCGGTGGTGCCCCCGAGGCCGCCGGGCCGCTGCACCGAGTGGGTGGCGTCAAAAATGACGGGCACTCCCTGTTCTCGCATCCAAGGGAGGGAGCGCATATCGGCAACGAGATTATTGTAGCCAAAAGTGGTGCCACGTTCCGTGATTGCGAATCGATGGCAATCGAAGTGGCGGAGTTTCCCCAGGATTGGCTCGATGTCCCACGGGGCGAGAAATTGTCCTTTCTTGACGTTGACCGGGCGACCGCTCTGAGCAGCGGCGGCGAGGAGGTCGGTTTGGCGGCAAAGAAAGGCGGGAATTTGCAGAAGATCGATGGTTTCGGCTGCCACTGCGATCTCTTCAGGCGTGTGGACATCGGTGGTGACCGGAATGCCGAGTTCCTTTCCGATTTCGCCAAGGATGCGGCAGCCTTCCTCGACGCCCGGACCGCGGTAGGAGTCCACCGAGGTTCGATTGGCTTTATCGTAGGAGGCTTTGAAGACGAATTTGATCTGCTGGCGGTCCGCGATTTCCTTGAGGGCACGGGCCATTCGCCAAGCGAAGTCTTCGTTCTCAAGCCCGCAGGGGCCGAGGATGAAAAAGGGATCGCCGGATCCGACGGTGAAATTACCAAGTTCGAAGGTGTTCATGAGTCGGCGGGTTCTTCCTGATCAGCTGCGACTTCGTCATGCAATCTCCGCAGGTTTTCCACGGCGAGATTGAGGAGCTTGTCCTCGGACGGGTTCAGGTTTCCTTTGGTCTTTTCCAGAAGCATTTCGAGTGAATCTACGACGCTCCCGGCCGCCCGGAGATTCACGCTGGGTTCGCCGGTGGCAGGATTGGGGATTTTTCCCAGGAAAAGGCCTCCGTTTTGGGCCTGGAAATACACGAAAGCGGCGAAACGCGGATCGGGCGGATCGGCTTCGATATTGGAATTGCTCATTGGAGGGAAGCTAGCCGACCGGATGGGATATCTCAAGGGCTGCGTCCCCGGTATGCGGGAAAGATCAAAAATTGGTTCAGGCCAAGTGCGTCACCTTGTCGTTCCCTGGTTCATGGGGGTGCGTCAATATGGCGCGTGTAGGTCATGTCTCCTCCACGTTTTTCCTGCCGTATCAGCATTTGCGGCGATTGGCACGGGGCATGCCAATGGAAACGCAAAATCGGTCGGTGTCCTAAGCCGACAATTCCTAACTCCTTAACTAAATAGAAAATAATATTATGGGCAAAATTCTCGGAATCGATCTCGGAACCACCAACTCCTGCATGTCTGTCATGGAGGGTGGGGAAGCAACCGTCCTCGAAAACTCGGAAGGCGCACGCACCACTCCTTCGGTGGTCGCATTCGCCAAGAACGGGGAACGTCTCGTCGGGCAGGCTGCCAAGCGCCAGGCCGTCACCAACGCAAAAAACACCGTCTACTCGGCCAAGCGCCTCATCGGTCGTAAGTTCGATGAACTCACCGATGCGGACAAACGCGTTCCTTATAACATCGTAAAAGCCGGCAACGGCGACGCTCACATTGAGGTCGAAGTTGAAGGAGAAAAGAAGGTTTTCTCTCCCCAGGAAATCGCCGCCATCATTCTAAGCAAACTCAAGGCAGATGCTGAAGCGAAGCTCGGGGAAACAATCACGGAAGCCGTGATCACGGTTCCTGCTTATTTTAACGACTCACAGCGTAACGCCACCAAGGCAGCCGGTGAAATCGCCGGTCTCAAGGTGCGCCGCATCATCAACGAGCCTACCGCCGCATCCCTCGCTTACGGACTTGATTCCAAGACCGACCAACAGGTTGCCATTTATGACCTCGGCGGAGGAACCTTCGACATCTCGGTGCTCGAAATTTCCGACGGAGTCTTCGAAGTGCTCGCCACGGACGGTGACACCCAGCTTGGTGGTGACGATTGGGACAATGCTCTCATCGACTTCATCGTTGCTGAGTTCAAGACGACTGAAGGCATCGACCTCAGTGGCCAGCCCGACGCTCTCCAGCGCATTAAGGAAGAAGCCGAAAAGGCCAAGATCGCGCTCTCCTCTTCCCAGAACTACGACCTCAACCTGCCCTTTATCACTGCTGACGCCACCGGGCCCAAGCACATTCAACTCGGTCTCTCACGCAACAAGCTTGAGCAACTCACCGACCATCTCTTCGAGCGCACCAAGAAGCCGGTCTCCGACTGTCTCAAGGAAGCCGGAGTCAGTGCCGGTGAGCTTGATGAGTTGGTTCTCGTTGGTGGCATGACCCGCATGCCCAAGGTCGTTGAGACCGCCAAGGAACTTGCGAATAAGACTCCTCACCAGGGCGTGAACCCCGACGAAGTGGTTGCCATTGGTGCCGCCATTCAGGGTGGAGTTCTCCAAGGGGACGTGAAGGACGTCCTCCTCCTCGACGTGACTCCTCTCACGCTCTCCATCGAAACCGAGGGAAGCCGTGCCACGGCCATGATCGAGCGCAACACCACCGTGCCGGTTAAAAAATCACAGATCTTCTCGACTGCTGCTGACAATCAGCCTGCTGTCGACATCCGCATCTGCCAAGGTGAGCGGCCGCTATTCGCTGACAACAAGCTCCTTGGGAACTTCCAGCTCTCAGGTCTTGAGGCCGCCTCCCGTGGCATGCCTCAGATCGAAGTCACCTTCGATATCGACGCCAACGGAATTCTCCACGTCTCCGCAGCCGACAAGAAGTCAGGCAAGGAGCAAAAAATCTCCATCGAAGGATCCAGTGGTCTTTCCGAAGAGGAGATCGAGAAGGCGAAACGCGAAGCCGAGGCTCACGCCGAGGAAGACAAGAAGCGCGCCGAAGCTGTCGACACCAAGAACAAGGCTGAGTCCATGGTCTACCAGGTCGAGAAGCAGATTGGCGAGCTCCCCGAGGAAGCTCCTGCTGAACTCAAGGAGACGCTCACCGGTAAATTGGACGCCGTCAAAGGTGCTCTCAAAGCCGACGATCTCGATCTTATCAAATCAACCACGGAGGATCTCGAAAAATCCCTTGGCGAACTCGCCCAGGCAGCGCAAGCCGCCGGAGCCCAAATGCCCGATATGGGTGGCGCCCCGGACGTCGAGCCCGCCGATGACGAAGACGGCGAACCCCGCCAAGCCAAAGGCAAGGTCGTCGACGCCGAAGTTGTCGATGCCGAAGTCGTCGATGCCGATGCCGAGACTTCTGACAAGTAATCCTCAATAAAAGAAAAACTCTAGCGCGACTGCCTGTATTAGGGAGTCGCGCAAAAAAACCAAACAACCAACATATAGAAAAAAATGGCTAGTATCAAACCACTCGGAAACCGCGTCCTCGTGAAGCGTCTCGAAGCAGAAGCAGTCTCCGCAGGAGGCATCGTCCTCCCTGACTCCGCTCAGGAAAAACCACAGGAAGCCGAAGTCACCGGACTCGGCACTGGTGGAACCGACGAGCACGGCAAGGACATCGTCTTTGACGTCAATATCGGCGACAAGGTCCTCATCTCCAAATACGGCGGCACCGATGTCAAAGTGAATGGCGAAGACCTCCTCATCATTTCCCAATCCGATATTCTCGGTGTCCTCACCGACTAATCATCGGAAAACTCTCAATTTAAACATCTCATACTCTAAATAAAGACATGGCTAAACAACTCCAATTCGACGAAGCAGCACGTCAGGCCCTCCTCCGGGGTGTCGAAAAGCTCGCCCGTGCCGTCAAGGCAACTCTAGGACCGTCCGGTCGTAACGTCATCCTCGACAAAAAATTCGGTTCCCCAACCTGTCTCTTATACACATCTGACGCTGCCGACGATCTACTCTGTGTA
>CAJXVQ010000392.1 GCA_913060685.1 uncultured Verrucomicrobiales bacterium | reverse complement strand
ATCTACACAGAGTAGATCGTCGGCAGCGTCAGATGTGTATAAGAGACAGTGTCAGTAGAGAGATCGAAAAGGCGATAGCGGTGGTCTCCGTTTTCGCCTTGGTGGAATTCACGGATGAGCTTCCAGTTTTTATGGTGAACCGAGATGGAGGGCGGGATCCAATCGGGAACGGGCGGGTTGTGGGGAAAGTAAGTGAAGATGGCGTCACGTGAGAATGGCTGACCTTTGAATGCCGGGAGGATGTTGACGCCGTCGAAGACCTGGCCTTCGCCGGGGTCGCGTTTTAGGATTTGGAGAAAGGTGGGATAGAAGTCGGTAGATTGGACGAGAGCATCGTTGGTGCTTTGCGGGGCAACTTTACCGGGCCAGGCCACAATCATGGGGACACGGATGCCGCCTTCGAATTGGGAGGCCTTGCCTCCGCGGAGCGGGGCGTTGCTGGTGGGGGAGGTGTCATCGACCACGTTATACATGTTGCCGCCATTGTCTGAGAAAAAGATGATGAGGGTGTTGTCGGCGATTTTGAGCCGGTCGAGAGTATCGAGGAGGGTCCCGACAGCATCGTCCATTGATTCGACCATGGCGGCATAGGTGGGGCTCTTTTGAGGGTCTTTTGGATCGATCAGGGTGCGGTATTTTTCGATGAGTTCTTCTTTGGCATTGAAGGGGGCGTGCACGCTGAACATCCAGTAGTTGAGAAAGAAGGGCCCGTCCTTGTGCTGTTCCATGAAAGCGGAAGCTTCCCCGGCCATGCGGTCTTCAATGTGTTCCTTGGGGTGGTTGGGATCGAAGTCGGGATATTTCCAGGGGGCTACGAAGTTGCCGGCGGGCCCGGGGCCGTGCCAGTGGGGGATGTCGATGTCGAATCCTTGCTCGAGTGGCGAATAGGGTTCGGCTCCGAGGTGCCACTTTCCAAAGTGGGCAGTGTGGTAACCTTCGGATTTGAAGGTCTTGGCTAGGGTTGGGATGTCGGTGCGAAGCCGGGTAGAGGAATTGGGCTGAATGGATTTTTGGCCGGAGTTTGCAGAGGTTCCGGGCGTGGCCTTGAGCTTGACGGCGGGGAGGTGGCAGTTGGGCGCAGTCAGGCCGATGCGGGCGGGGTTTTGGCCGGTGAGAATACTGGCGCGGGTGGGAGAACAGAGAGGGCTGGCGGCGTAGGCCCGGGTGAACGTCATGCCTCGTTTGGCAAGTCGCTCAATGTTCGGAGTTTGGTAGAGCTTGGTGTGGCCATAGAGAGTGGTATCAGCCCAGCCGAGATCGTCTGCGAGGATGAAGACAATGTTGGGTTTTTTTTCTGCCGAGGCGCCGAGAGAGAGGAAAAGTGTTAAAAACAAGAAACGATTCAGAAGGGAGAGAGGCGAGATGGTCATGACTGATTCAAACTGTAGGCTCGATCGAAGTTTGTCCTGAAGAACCTACTGTTTGTGCCGGTCTTTCGCGTGTTCCTTGGCGAGATGGGGAATGAAGGTGGCGATGTTGAGGAGTTCTTCCCCGGTGAGAGTTTTCGCGAGAGAGTGCATCTTACGGCCTTCCTCATCTTTCTCATGATCCCCGCGGACTCCTGATTTGAATTTTTTAAGCTGCTTCAAAATATACCAATCCTGGAGGCCGGTGAGGGGAGGGCTTCCGAAGACGAGCTCACCGGTGGCATTGTAGCGATGGCAGGCCATGCAATTTTCACGGAAGAGCTCGCGGCCTTTTTTAACATCTCCCTTCAGGGTGAAGAGCGATTGCACACGGGGAAGTTTGCGAATGTGTGCGGTGAGGAGTTTTAGCTCTTCGGGTTTGAGGGTATGTGCGACGGCACGCATTTTGAGTCCGTCGGGATCACCGGGGTTTGCTCCACGGATGTCTTTTTGAAATTTGCCAATCTGGCGGGTGAGATACCACTCGGGCAAGGCGGCTAGCGAGGGTGTTTGTTGCTTTGGGTCGCCGGCGGCTTTTGCTCCGTGGCAGGTGGCGCATTTTACGGAGAAAAGTTTGGCGCCCGGGGAATCATTCTTTGGGGTGCCGTTCTCGGCAAAGGCTTGAGAAAGGGAGAGAAGAATTGCCAGAATGATGCGGGAAGACATGCGGGGACTAGCGTCTGAGTTTTCGGTCGTGGAGGGGCTCTCCTTTGGGACGGCGGACGGGGATTTCGAGGGCTCCGGAGGCTTCGAGTTCGTCGAAGAGTTGTTTCTTTAACCCGGCAACTTTCCCGGCGAAGGCGGGAACTTCAATGAGATTGTGTCGTTCGTGGGGATCGGTCTCGAGATCGTAGAAGCCGTTCTTATCCCAGAGGCCATAGTAGTAGATATATTTGTAGCGATCGGTGCGGATCGAGAAAAGGGTGGGCGTTGCCGGGAAGTTCCACTCCCAATGATATTCATAGAGAACGTGGTCACGCCAGGGGGTGGCGGGTTTCTTTCCTTCCAGGAGGGGGCGGAAAGATTGGCCGTCCATCGCAGGAGCGTTTGCGGGTGGTTTGACTCCGGCGAAGTCGAGGAGGGTAGGGGCGATGTCGATGTTTTGAATCATCTGCGGAATCTTGGTGCCTGCTTTGATCGTCCCCGGTGCATAGGCAAGCATGGGGATGCGGATCGATTCCTCGAAAGCGTCACGCTTGTCGTAGAAGCCGTGTTCGCCGAGAGCGAAGCCATTGTCACCGAGGTAGAGAACGATGGTGTTCTTCGCGAGACCGGACTCGTCGAGGTAGTCGAGAATACGGCCGATGTTTTCGTCGAGTCCGTGGATTGTTTCGCAAAACCTCCAGTAGAGATTGTCGAAGGAGGGCACCGGATCCTTGTCGAAGGCACCGGTTTCCATGTGGTCGATGCCATGAATGCCGTAGCGTCTCTCGCGAATCCAGCGGGACTGGCTGGCATAGTTTTCCTCCGAGTTGGCCATGGTCTCGGGGTAGTTGATCTTTTTACCCTGATATCGACCGTGATGCCTTTTCGCGGGGAGAAAGGGGTAGTGCACGGACTTGAAGGCGAGGTGCATCATGAAGGGTTTTTCCTTTTCTCCACCACGGTCACTTTTGAGCCACGCGAGGGCTTGATCAGCGAGTCGATCGGCGGTGTAGCCTTTTTGCTCAACTTGCTTTCCGTTGATGTTGAGGTTTTGGTCGAAGTAGGAACCCTGTCCCTGAAAGCTCACCCAGTGGTGGAAACCTTTTCGGGGTTCGTCGTTATCGTGTCCCATGTGCCACTTTCCGATCATGGCGGTGCGGTAACCGGCTTCTTGCAGGTATTCCGGAAAAAAGCGGGTGCCTTCGGAAACGGCCCGTTGGTTGTCTACGACCTTGTGCCGGTGCATGTATTGTCCGGTTAGAATGGAGGCCCGGCTGGGAGAGCACAGGGAGGTGCTCACAAAGGCGTTCTTGAGGTGAGCTCCTGATGCGGCCATGCGATCGAGATTGGGAGTCTCCAGAAACTCGGGAGCTCCCTCCATGAATCCCATGAAGTCATAGCGATGATCATCGCTTAGAATGACGATAATATTTGGGCGTGCCGAGGCAAAGCCAGCGCACAGGAGAATGGGGAAAAGACTGCGAAACATCTCCTTAAGCCTCCGAAATAGAGGCCGTTAAGGCAATGATTAAGAAGCGAGATGGTCGGATCAACCTAAAAGGATACTCGCTTTTTGAGGGCGGGGAATTTAAATAGAATCTCTATGACTGATGGCCAAAAACCAACACTCCCACCCGCAGGGAATCCCGGGCAACAGCCTACCGGGCCGATTCAGGTCGGGCAGGACCCGCCGACTCAAATTCCAGTGACTTCATTGGCGCCGCCTCCGGGCAATGGAGGGAAGATGTTGATCATCATAGGGGTTCTTGTTGCCTTGATTGGTGGGGGAATCTGGCTGCTCTCCTCTATGAAAGGGGAGGCAGAAGCGGGTGTCGAGCAGAAGAAGGAGCAGCCCAAGCCCAAGCCGAAACCCCGACCCAAACCCCGTAAGGCTGAAAAGACGGAAGAGCGTCCCTCATCGAAAAAAGAGATGGCTGAACTTTCCTCGGAGAACCGGAGTGATTTCGAGAAGAACGTGGGAAAGTGGGTCAGACTGCAAGGGGAAGTCGAAACCGGCGATGCCGAAGGGGTTTTGATTTTTAAGAAGCCTGCAAAAATGAAGGGGCAACTTGTGAAAGGGTCAGCCGAGCACCTTACCGGACAAATCATCAAAGTGATTGGCTGGATGATCTCGGAGGAGAAGATTCAAATCGATGGAATCTTCGATATCACCACCATCGACCCCATGGATTTATTGCCGAAGAAAGATGTTTATACCTCTGAAGATGCCAAGCAATTGGTGGCATTGCGGACGACCAAAGCGACCTTCAAAGGGAAGGTGAAGAAGATCCGTTTGTCAAAAGATGAGAAGAGTCTCTGCATCGTTTTCGAGTGTGAGAGCCATGAGATTCTCGGCGTTGGAAAGATTGATCAATTGAAGAAGGTTGAAGTGACCGAGGAGACGCTCAAAGAGTTGGTCGGAAAGACCGTCAAATTAAAGGGGAAACTTGAGTATCTGAAGATCGACGAGAAGGAGCAGATTCTCATCAATTTTAAGGACAAGGAAGATTACGAAGTCGTCGAGTGAAGGGCCGCTTTGATGAAAGGCGCCGTGATGGATGCTCCTGATTTGGAGACTTCCTCCGGCGTGCCTTGCGCGATGATGGTTCCGCCGTTGGGACCGGCTTCCGGGCCGAGATCGATGAGGTAGTCGGCTTCGGCGGCGAGATCCATATGATGTTCAATCACGATGACGGTGTGGCCTTCATCTACGAGTCGGTGAAGAACTTCCGTGAGGCGTGCGACATCTTGTTGGTGCAGGCCAATGGTGGGTTCTTCGATGAGATAGAGGTTGGTATTGACCGGGCCAACGTCCGTGATTTTTGGGCGACCCTTTGTGAGTTGGGTTACGAGTTTGAGGCGCTGTGCTTCGCCGCCTGAAACCGTGGGTGAAGGTTGGCCGAGAGTGAGATAGCCGAGGCCGGTTTCGGCCAGGAGTTGGAGAGGCTTCTGCAGCTTGGGGTGAGCGGAGAAGAAGTCAGCAGCGGTCTTGATGTTGAGGTTAAGAATGTCACCGATGGTGAGTCCGTTGTAGCGGATTTCAAGGGTGGCTGGATTGTAGCGGTCACCCATACAGGCTTCACAATCGATCCAAGTGGTCGGGAGGAAGTCCATCTCAAGTTTGATCCGGCCATTTCCTTTACACTCCGGGCATTGGCCTTCCTTGTTGTTGAAGGAGAAGCGGGAGGCGGTGTAGCCACGCATGCGGGCTTCCGGAAGTTGGGCGAAGAGGGCCCGGATGTTGTCGAAGAGTTTGACGTAGGTGGCGGGGCAGGAGCGCGAGGTTTTTCCAATGGGCGATTGATCGACCTCGTAGCGATACTTGAAAACATCGAAGCCTTTCGCTGATTTGTAGCTGGAGCTCTTGGTCTCAGTGGCGGCGCCGGAAATACACCCTCTCATGAGGGACGATTTACCGGATCCGGAGACTCCGGTCAGGACGGTGAGTCGGCCGAGGGGGATATCGACGTCGATATTTTTCAAATTGTTGGCGGTGCATCCCTTGAGTTGGAGCCAGTTCTTTTTGGCTTTGAGAATCTTACGGCGCTCGCCACGGGAGGGGTGGACGAGGGGATTCCTGAGGGCCTGGATTGTTGGGGATTTGGCGCTTCCCGCTTTCTTCGTGGGTTTGCCACTGAAGACAATTTCTCCCCCCTCGATTCCTGCTCCGGGGCCGAGGTCGATCAGGTGGGTGGCGGCTTTGATGGTGTCTTCATCGTGCTCGACAAGGAGAAGGGAATTTCCTTTCGCTTTCAATGCCTGAAGGGTGCCGAGGAGGGCGGTGTTGTCGCGCGGGTGAAGACCGATGGTCGGTTCGTCGAGGATGTAAAGGACTCCCTGGAGGTTGGATCCGAGTTGTGCGGCGAGGCGGATCCGCTGGGATTCACCGCCGGAGAGGGTGGTGGCGGAGCGGTCGAGTTGAAGGTAGCCCAGGCCGACGTGATCGAGAAACTCAAGACGCTGGGTGATTTCGGGAAGGATGTCACGGGAGATGGCCAGATCGCGTCCGGTGAATTTGAAAGATTGGATGGCATCGCGTGCGTCCTGGACGCTCCGAGAGGTTAGCGCCGGGAGAGATTGCCCGGCGAGTAAGACGTGTCGGGAATTTTCGCGGAGCCGTGCTCCGTGACAGTCGGGGCAAGTACGAAGTTCATCGGGGTCCGCTTTGGCTGCGCGCTTCTCTTCGTGGATCTCGGCTTCGGCTTCGGAATTGAAGCCCTTGGTGTCGAATCGATTGGAAGTGATGTGTCCGTAGCCACGACAGGTTTTGCACCAGCCACGGGGGGAGTTGAAGGAGAAGTGATGGGGGTCGAGTTCTTCGAAGGATTCGCCGGTGACCGGGGAGACCCGGGCGGTTGAGAAGGTGTGGAGGTCGCCTTTTTCAGTGAGGATGCGGACTGTCTCTTATACACATCTGACGCTGCCGACGATCTACTCTGTGTAGAT
>CAJXVQ010000391.1 GCA_913060685.1 uncultured Verrucomicrobiales bacterium | reverse complement strand
GCGTCAGATGTGTATAAGAGACAGGTCATGAATCAATTACGGGAACTTCTAGCAATTTACTTTGGGCGGGAGGGCCTTGAAGGCGCCTTTGGGTCGGAGCTCAGGGGGGCAAAAGGGGGGGAGGAGATGTTGCCTCCCTAAATGAGCTTCAAATTCAGCTGCGCCACATCATCTGAAATCCTATGTGAATTAATGGATAGAGGAAGGTTTTCGGGTAGCTCATGTGGGCTTCTCCATTCCCTCCGGGAAATCACTTTCCAACGTTCTTGCCGTCAACGAAGAATGTTGAAGCCAAGATTTTTCCTTTCTGGTCCCACGCAATGAACTTTCCATCTTTCTTTCCGTTTTTATAATTTAATTCCCGTAACTTTTTTCCGTCTTCATACCAGCTGGCAGACGGTCCATTCAACTTTCCGTTTTGATAGTTGTTTACAACGGATTTCTGTCCGGTTGCATGCCAATTAGTAGCTTTCCCGTGCGGCTTGCCATTCTCGAAAGAGCTTTGTGCGTACATTTTTCCGTTCTCGTGCCAATCGGTCCACTTCCCAATCTGTAATCCCTTCTCCCAGTTGCCTTCAGAGTGCTTCTGTTGATTCGGATGCCAGACAGTCTGCAAGCCCTCTATTTTTCCATTTACATATATCGATTGCATGGCCTTTTTTCCGTTCTTGTGCCATTGCAAATTCGTTCCCTCTAATTTGCCGTGTGCGTATACTCCCTCCTCGGCCTTTTGTCCGTTTGCATACCACTTTCGATATGGCCCTGAAAACTCCCCAACTTTGCAGCCCCAAATCGCCGTCATTTGGTCCTGATTTTGTTTAAACTTATTCTTGGCCCAACCCGTGAATGGAAACTGCTTTCCCACTTCGTAAAGTCTCAATCCGGCATGAGGTCCTAATCTTTCTTCGAGAGCGTCCAGCAACACCGCCTCCTTGAGGATCTTCTCGCGAACCTTGGGATCATCCAGATTAGGGACTTCGGCTGCGCAGACCGAGTTGGCGGAGAAGAGGGCAAGTGCCGCGATGAGTGCGAGGGCGTGTTTCATGTGATTGGCTATCGTTTTCATGATGGAATTGGGAGGCCGGAGAGATGGCGGTCACGTAGTAATGCGCCAAATCTTCCACAAACGGGTCAGAAAAGATCCACGATTTTTGCAAAGACCTTGGAAAGCCCGTTCGTCGCTTGGCGCGACACTTTACTTGGCCGCCAAGACGGCTCTCAACCCTTCATCGCTGAGGAGTCCTGCTTTGTGCCACCTCTTCGCGAGGTCGAGTTGTCTTCAAAAGTAAGCAGGGCATACCGAACCTTCCCTGAAAGCGGAGCTTGGAAAAAGTCAGGTATTGATCTGGTCCGGGGGAGCGGACACTCTTGGGCAATGTGAGTATGGCCATCGAAAGAAATTGGGGGAAAAGGAGCATGATAGCCATCGTTTTAGTTATCGAGACCCTCTGCGTAAGCTGCCGGGAATCAAAAGAAGTGAATCAGATCGCCCCGCCGCCGGCGGGGATGGTGCTCATTCCGGCGGGAGAGTTCACGATGGGTAATAGCGTTGCGGCGGATACGGACATCACAGATGCCGTCCCAATAAGCACGACGGTTTCAGCCTTCTACATGGACGAGACGGAAGTGACCAAGGCGCAGTGGGATGCGGTGAAGACGTGGGGGGCTGGGAATGGCTACACGGACCTACCCACCGGAGAGGGGAAGGCGGTGGATCATCCGGTGACTACCGTGAGCTGGTATGACTGCGTGAAGTGGTGCAATGCGCGCAGCGAGCAGGCGGGTTTGATGCCGGTGTATTACACCGACGATGCTCAGGCAACGGTGTATCGGACGGGTAATGTCAACGTGCCCAATGTGCAGGTGAACTGGAGTGCGAACGGGTATCGGTTGCCGACTGAGGCGGAGTGGGAGAAGGCCGCTCGCGGGGGGCTGTCGGGGAAACGGTTTCCGTGGGGCGACACCATCTCGCACAAACAGGCGAATTATTATGGGGATACTGGTAGATATTCCTACGATCAGGGTCCGAACGGCCGAAACACGATCGGAAGCGCGATCGGAAGCGCGATCGGAAGCGCGATCGGAAGCGCGTCGGCAGGGCCGAGTCCGGTGAGGAGGTTTGAGGCGAACGGGTATGGTCTACATGACATGGCTGGGAATGTCTTTGAGTGGTGCTGGGATAATTATGTTCATGGAGAGCCATATACCGGGCGCAGCGATCCCCGTGGTGGTGCTACGGGCTCCGTCCGCGTGCTGCGTGGCGGCGACTGGGACAGCAATGCCTTCGGCGCGCGCTGTGCCAACCGCATCGGCATCGATTCGGACCTCGC
This sequence comes from uncultured Verrucomicrobiales bacterium, assembly GCA_913060685.1. Lineage (GTDB taxonomy): Bacteria > Verrucomicrobiota > Verrucomicrobiia > Verrucomicrobiales > Akkermansiaceae > SW10. Next base: position 4,208 of record CAJXVQ010000391.1, on the reverse strand, counting down.
CCGCAAAAACTTCGGCTTCCGGGCTGTTCTGGCCCCACGTCAGCCATGAGGTGAACAGCAGCGGAGTGGCTGGCATGGGTCGAATCGTAGCCAGGGACGAGTGGAGATTGACCTGTGCGCAAAATGGAGCGGAAATTTGAACACAACCAGGGATCATGGGGAAATGAGGGCCGCGCAGCAGACGAATCCATTTTCGGTTAAAACGACGTTCAATCTCATTTACTGAAAATTCAGTAATTCTCTGTGAAAAAGGCCCGGATCTGGGACTGGCCTTCTAAGGACGAAGCAGCCAAGGCCGCCGGACTTTCACCTCATCATCCTCGTCTCTCCACTTCAGTCCCGATGGTGCCACCATTGGTCCTAACGGCCCATCGGGCATGACTGGCTGCGTATTTCGCAGACTGGAAGCGTTAGGTTGCCTGTTGCTCCCACTGGACCTGAGAGGAGCCATGAGCAGTCCCAAGGTTGGAATATAACTTCGTAGAGGATCTTTGGAATAATCGACGGCTATAAGATTGGCCCTTATTTGAAAATCAAGGAGCAGGAGGCATCCCGCTCGCTCATTGCTTGGTGCTCACCAGAGTTTTGGATTTGAGAAAAGATCGATGGCGTAGGTCCCATGTTACGGCGGACATACTGGTTGTGAATTTAATAGGATCCTCAGCTCCGTTTCACGGCTCCACTGGCGAGGTGTTGCGATAGCCGGTGGCGAATTGGAACCGCCGTATCACGGGGGGCTGTAGTTAAAACCTATCGTCTACCCGATGCTGCGTTCAGCCTTCCAGAAGAAGGCGGATACCGAGCTGAAAACACTACCAGTAGGCAGATTCCTGGTAAGTGAGTCCGGTTTTCGTATCGTGATAGTAACTGTGACCACCGCCGTTGCTCGCCGAGTAGCCATAAAAGACGGTCTCCTCTGTCACTACCCATCCAAGAGGGGCGATGACATTTCCGATTTCTTTATGGGCCGCGGGCCGTCTCTCGCTGAAAGAATCGAGCGCCTTCCCAGGCCGAGCGAAGCGTTTGTCAAGGAATGCGTTGAGGTCCTTCTCCGATACGGTGTAGATGGCGTAGTGATCGAGCAAGTCCCGCCGCAGGGTGATATCGGTGGCGGTGGGCGGGATCAAATTCCGGCCCCTCTCCGGCCACCAGATGCTGCTTCTACTCGCATGGTGTGTATCGACTCCATAGATCCGGAACAGGATCAGGACAAACACCAGCGGCAGTGCGAGAACGAGAACGGCTATTTTGAGAACAATTCTGCGCCGCGGCGACTTGGAGTGTGGAGGGGCCGGGTCTCCCTGCCCCTTGACTGGCGTTGAAGTAGTTTGTTTCATAGCAAGATGGTCGCACCTACTCGTGAAATCAGCATGAAGGCACGATGCAATCCCTGTGAATTTTTTCCTAGCCGAACAGTTTAACTACCCAAGGGGTCTGCCTTTCACCTTGGAATATGACCATTCAGAATCCTGAATTTGCATGACCGGGTAATTTTCTCAAGGTGAAACCTTCAACACAGCTCTCAATCCTTCATCGCTGAGAAGACCGGCCTTGTTCCACTTCTTCGCGAGATCAAGTTGCCGTTGTCCAATCTTTGCGCTCTTTTTCTGATTCAGCGTCAACAGCTTCATCCACGCATCCCGGATGCTCCAGGATCGTGACGTTGAGAATCAGGGGCGCATGTTGCTCTTTGAGCCTCTTGGTCTTCTGTGGGCCTGTGAGAGCGTGCGCTTGGTCGATCACTTTACCCGGGCGTGCCCGGGAAGTGGGGGAGGAATTTGCTTTTGGCGGGCTGCTTGAAGCCGCCTTTGGAACGGAGCGGAGGGGGGCGCTCTCTTGGTGTTCACGATTCTCACCCGAAAATTGGTATTTGAGAATGGGGTGGGGGTTTGCAATCGGATCGTGCAACAAAACCGCATCTGTCCTTTCAGAATCTTTCCTTTCAGACCGTCCTTACTCCGTTGATGTGAGATCATTGCATCCTTCGTTCAAAGCTCTAGGATCCCTGGCATGGCATTCCCCCGCGTCTTTCTCATCCTTTTGATGATCTCCTGTTCGACCGGATGCTTCTACACCCAGGCCGTCAAAGGGCAGTTCGAAATACTTTCCCGCAGCCGCCCTCTTTCGGTGGCCAAAAACGACCCCGCAACCCCTCCCAAGATCCGCTCCCAACTCATTCTCGCCGAACGTCTTCTGGAATTTGCAGAGAACGAACTTTCCCTCGACCCCGGCACGGCCTACTCCGCCTATGCCGACCTCGGGCGCGATCATGTAGTCTGGAACATCTTCGCCGCACCCAAACTCAGCCTCACACCCAAGGAATGGTGGTATCCCATCGTGGGTAAGCTTAACTATCGCGGCTACTTTAATGAGGAGAGCGCCCGCAAAGCCGTGCAAGGCCTTGAAGACGACGGCTACGACACCGTGGTGGGCGAGGTCGACGCCTATTCGACCCTCGGTTGGTTTCGCGATCCACTCCTCAACACCTTTATCGAGAATAAGGAAATCTTGCTTGCGGAACTCATCTTTCACGAACTCACCCACCGCCGCCTCTTCCGAAAAGGCGAGACGGCCTTCAACGAAGCTCTCGCCACCGCCGTCTCCTACGAAGGCGTCCGCCGCTGGTTGCAGGCCGAAGGCAAGAGCGATCAACTCGACGACTACGCCCTCCTGCTCAAGCGCCGCGCCGAATTCTACGCCCACGTCGAACACACCCGCGGGGCGCTCCGCGCTCTCTATGCCAGTCCACGAACTCGCGCCGAAAAGCTTCGTCGCAAAACGGAACTCCTCGCCGCCCTCCAAGATGACTTCCGGGCGCTGCATCGTCGTTGGGGCTCTCGCGGAGGCAATTACTGGCTCGCCAAACCCCTCAACAACGCCCACCTCGTGGCCAGCGCGACATACCAGGAGCACCTCCCTCTCTTCGAAAATCTCCTTAGAACCCACCACCAAAGCCTCGACGATTTCTTCCGCGCTGCCAAAAAACTCCCGAAAATTGAGGACGAAGATTAAGTGGTTGCCGCTACGCGGGATTTTTTTTGCAGTCTTCGTGACATTCGCGGGCCCCCAATTCCGAATCGTTCGTCTATTTTCCGCGCAGCGAGGAATCCGAGATGAGGGGGCGAAGACGCCAGATGAGAATCCCGGTGCCGATGAAGGAGAGCGCGGCACAGATGATAAAGACGTGGTTCGAGGCGATGTGGAAATGAGATCTGGCTGAGAGGAAAATCAGCGAGCCGAGCGAGCTGGCGACGAAGGAAAGGGCGTTGGCGGTGCCGAGAAAGCGACCGCGTTCGTCGTCGGGCGAGAGATGCTGGAGGAGGGCTTGTAGCGGGACGATGTAGAAACCAGCGAAGAGGCCAGCACCCGCCAGGAGAGCGGCAACAAGCCAAAAGTTGAGCGGAGTGAGCCCCAGGAGGGCAAAAAATATGGTCATGCCAATGGCTCCAGCAGGGATGAGTCGGGGCTCGATATGTTTTCCTGAAATGAGGCCGGCGCTGATGCTGCCGCCCCCGATCGATACGCCGAGGATCCCTAACAGCACGCTGGCTTTGGTGGGCGATACTTGAAGGAGGTCGCGGTAGTCGGGAAGAATCAGGATCGCGAGCATGCCGATCATGTAGAAAAAGGCCCAGGCGAGGGCGACGAGCAGGAGGTGCGTGCGGGCCATGTCGCGGACGGCATGGAAGTAGATGCTGAAGGGATTCCAATTGATTTTAAGACCAGGATCCATGGCGGCGAGGCGCGGGATCGGGAGGCAGGCAAGGAGTCCGAAGGTGGCTGTTAGAAGCATGGCTGCGCCGGGAAGCCAGAGCATGGGAGAGAGGGTGGTGCCGGCTTCCGGGGCATAGAGGCTGTAGACGGGGCCGGCGGCGAGGGTTCCAGCGATGACGGCGAGGTTGGTGAACATGTTGATGGAACCGTTCGCCTGACTGAGTTGCTTGTCTTCGACGAGTTCGGGGATCATGCCGTATTTTGCCGGGCCGAAGAAGGAGCTTTGGATCGCGAGGAGTAGCAGGGCTGCGAGCGTGAGCCAGAGATTGCCCATGAGGAAGCCGGCGAAGCCGACGAGGGCAATGATGACTTCGGCGATCTTCACCTGAACGGTGATGCTCCGTTTGCTAGTGCGGTCAGCGAGTTGACCGGCGAAGCCGGAGAAGCTGTCTCTTATACACATCTCCGAGCCCACGAGACCGAGGCTGATCTCG
>CAJXVQ010000390.1 GCA_913060685.1 uncultured Verrucomicrobiales bacterium | reverse complement strand
CGAGATCAGCCTCGGTCTCGTGGGCTCGGAGATGTGTATAAGAGACAGGGCTCACCCCGACCAATCGGGGCCGTACCGGAAAGCCAGGTGGCGTCTTCGGCAAAGTCTGCGGCAGTCCAGGCGTGAATGGGAGAGGAGGCCTCGCTCAGTCCTTTGCGATACAGCCAATCCGAGCCTTCCGGAACGAACACCTCCTTTGCCCCGTTGTAACCAACTCCCGAACTCCGCCAGGAACTTCCAAGGTCGTTATCAAGCCCCGGATTGATTAACTCCATCGAGCTGCCCTCACCCCTGGCACGGCTGGGCCAGGGGAAACCGATTCCATATTCGACCCGGTCAACTTCAGTCCCGGCGGAATTGAGCAGTTCTAAAAGCTCTCCCTCACTGTTTAATCCACCCTCGTATGGTCCGATGGCGCTCACACCAAACTCGCTGGCGATGGTTGCCGGATCTTCGGCGATCACAAGGTAACCGCCTGGAGGAATGTTGGTGTCGGCGGGAAACAGGAAGTTGATTGCCCCGTCAAGTTCCCAGCCGCTCAGATCGACCTCAACGGAATCCGGATTGTGAATCTCCACAAACTCATTGAGGACGGTATTGTCGTCGTTGTTGTAATGGATCTCGTTGATCACCGGTGCCGCTTGGAGCGGCAAGAGGAGGGCTCCAAAAATCGGTAGGCGCGCGTACATGGGAAAAGGATAGCCTTGCAACGGGAATGAGGAAACCCCCGATTTGTGTCAAATTAGATGAGCTGTTTGAGCGTCCTGCCTCTTGAGTGGAATTGCACTCTCGGTTTGGGGCGTCTCAAGCTTTGATGTAAGAGAGGAGCGAGTGGCCACCGGTCACGTATCCCCCCGGTAGCGTCGATCCGCTCATTTCAAAGAAAGTCGGCAGGAGGTCCCAGCGCGCCCATGGTGAATCGTCGATCCGACCGGCGGGAATGGTGCCGGGCCACGATGCAAAAGCGGTCTGCCGAAGTGCCCCTTCATACAGTCGCGTGGCGATCATTTCGAAGATGTTATCATGGCCTGCAGGGCCTCTTCGTCAATCACAGGAACGTTCAGTGATTCGGCTTTCGTCTTTTTAGATCCTCCGCCTTCGCCGGAGAGGAGAAAATCGGTTTTGGAGGAAACGGAGCCGCTCACTTTTCCCCCGTTTGCTTCGATCAGCTTTTTGTACTCGGGTCGCGGAGCAGAGAGACTCCCAGTGATGACGAAGGTTTTGCCGACAAGCGTGAGCCCTTCTGAAGCAGCTCCGGGGTCGGGCGCGTAGTTGTCCGATTTGGGATCGATGCCGAGTTCGGTGAGTCTTGCAAGGACGACTTGTCCCGCTTCGGACTGGAAGAAGGCGCGCAGGTTTTGTGCTGCGACGGGGCCGAGCTTGTCGTCGATCTTGTATTGCTGGAGGCGCGGGTGGTTTTCCTTTTTTCGTTTCGATTTTTGAAGTTCCTCGAAGTCGGGAAGGTCTGCGAGATCAGAGACGATAGCTGACCCGGCAAGGTCGCTGAGCTTTTCGTGAAGACGGGAAAGTTCACGGGCGGAAGAGTCCCCAATCTGGGAAATGCCCATCGCGAAAAGCCAGCGGCTGAGCGGCATCCCGGTGCGTGCGCGCTCAAGGGATTTGATTAAAGTGGTGGCGCGTTTTTCACCGAAGCGGCGTTCCTTTGATTTGGTAAGGCCATCCGCGGACTTCGCGGGGTCGAGCATGAGATTTGCAAGGTCATCGACAGACAGGGTGAAGAGATCGAGGGGTGAGGACGCCAGGCCGGACTCGACGAGCTTGATCGCGACGGATTCGCCAAGGCCATCAATGTCGAGAGCCTTGCGCCCGGCAAAGTGGGTGATGCTGGTGACGGCTTGCGCGGGACATTCGAAATTAACACATCGCCAGGCGACGAAGCCATCGGCTTTTTCAATCGGGCCATGGCAGGACGGGCACTGGTGATTGAGGACGGACGGAAGATGGTAAGGTTGGGCGTCGCCGGGACGTTTCGCGAGGACGACCTGCACGACCGAGGGAATGATCTCGCCCGCTTTTTCGACGATGACGGTGTCGCCAATGCGGACGTCTTTGCGTTCGATCTCTTCCTGGTTGTGGAGGGTGGCGCGGGCAACGGTGCTACCGGATACAAAGACGGGTTCGAGCTCGGCGACAGGGGTGAGGACTCCGGTGCGACCGACTTGGATCGTGATGTCGCGGAGGAGGGTTTCTTTTTGCTCGGAAGGATATTTAAAGGCCGCGGCCCAGCGGGGCGCGCGGGAGGTGAAGCCGAGTGTTTCGCGTTGCGCGAAGTCGAGGACTTTGACAACGGCTCCGTCGGTGCCGTGGGCGATATCGTGTCGTTTGACGTCGAGTTCACGGATCGCGGAGAGGATTCCTTCTAGAGAGTCGACATGCCAAATGGGGCTATTACGCGGGATCTGAAACCGGGTGAGGAGTTGTCGAAAATCATCTTCGGTTTCCATTGAGGTGCCTTCGTTTGCACCGAGGCCGTGAGCGAGGAAAGCGAGCGGGCGGGCCGCGACCGCTTTCGGATCGAGAGATTTAAGAGATCCGGCGGTTGCGTTGCGGGGATTGGCAAAAGCATCGAGTCCGTCTTCCTCACGTTGTTCATTGAGCTTTGCGAAGCCGGCCGAGGGCATGAAGATCTCACCGCGAACTTCGAGAAGCGGAGGGGCATTTTCGAGAGTCAGGGGGATACTCCGAATGGTGCGAACATTTTGTGAGATATCGTCTCCACGGGTTCCATCGCCACGGGTGAGGGCGTAATCGAGGGCTCCATCGCGATAAACGAGGGAGCAGGCGACACCATCGATTTTGGGTTCAACGGTGAGCGGGATTTTTTCGAGGCCAAGTCCTTTTTGGAGACGTTTGAAAAAATCGGCGACCTCGTCTTCGGCAAAGAGGTCATCGATGGACAGCATCGGGAGGAGATGCGGGCGCTGCTCGAAGGAGTCGAGGGGTACTCCGCCGACACGGAGGGTCGGGGAGTTTGGATCGTGTTGATCGGGGTTGGTCTTCTCGAGATCTTCAAGTTCGCGAAAAAGACGGTCGTATTCGGCGTCTGAAATCTCGGGCTTGGCGTCCTGATAATAGAGTTGATTATGCCGGGTGAGTTCGGCGCGAAGTTCGGCGATACGGTTGTCGAAGAGCACGCTTGATTTGTAGCGCGGCGAGACAGAGGCTGGGAGAAAAAAGCCTCTCTTTTTCACGGGTATTCTCTGCTAGACCTGATGACTTTGATGCCAGTCCCGGTAGATGACGGGTGAAATCTCCGAAGGTTTAATCTCCGATTGGCCTCCCCAGAAGACACTGGTGTAAAGGAGTGGGATGCCAACCTTCTCAAGGTGGGCATCGATTGCGGCCTTGTGGGCGAGCACGGTTTCTTTCTCGGTGCCATGGACAACACCCATGATGTTGACGTCGCCGAAATCAGGGCCGCCTTCGCGCCAGTAGCAATGAGTCATGCAATAGTGGCGACCAATTTCGGCTCCGGCCTCTTTCTCCCGGCCTTTGGGAACGGCCCAGTGGAAGAGCCCATTATAGCGAGTGACTTTGTTTCCGGAGGCAGACGGTTTGACATGCTCGAGGAAGGTGGAGAAGCGGCCGATGACTTTTTTGGCATCAAGTTGACGGGCGACGCGGTAAAAGTCCGTTAAGGTCATACCTGTTTCCTTGGCACGTCCGACCCAGGGACGTGGCACGATTTCTTCTGGTGTGAGGTCTCGTTTGAGAGCGAGAAGAACGGTCCACTCCTCGTCCGTCAGGGAGACATTGGTCGTGGTCATCATCTGTGCCGGGGCGGGTGTCAGGGCTCCGGGGCTAAGACCGCGACGTCTCATGTGACCGACTCCGAGTGCGAAAACTCCGTTGGCGGGCATGAGGCGGAATTGCCCGGCACCTACGATGCGTCGGAGCACCTCCGCGTGTTCCTCGAGTGATTCGCCTTGGGGGACTTTGAGAGTGGTCCAGAGATTGAATTGTGAGCCGGGGAGATCCCGGTCGGTGGAGCGGACTACGATGTGACCGGAAAAGGGATCTTCGTCCGCCATAAAGCGGAAAGCGGCGGAGAGTTTTTCCTTGGGGATCTGCCAGGCGGCGAGGGCTCCCTCGGCAAGCTTGGTGGCGAGCAGAGTTTGGCGGACGCGGCGGATGGTCCCGGCTTCGAGCATGATGCGGATGCGCTCCATGACGACTTTGAGCTCATGACTTGAGCGATCTGCGATGGCCTCGAAAGGGGCGACATAGAAGCCATTGAGCAAATCCTCCGAGACCGCAAGAATTTTGCGGTTGATGGGCTCGGTGGGTTCGCTCAAGTCAGTGGTAGATAATAACGGTGGCATGGCTGTGAGTGATTGGAATTACCAGTTGGTGCCGAGATCGTAGGCTTTGGCAATCTCGAGAAGCTCGGGACGCATGGGCCATTCGTCACAGCGTTCGCTCACGGTATGGCGTTGGCTGGCTCCCTTGAGCAACATGCAGTCGGTGTTGTCGCCGAGCTCGCGGACGGTGGCGATTTCCCGCTCATCGAGTTCGACGATGGGAAGCTTGGCCATTTCCTCGATCTTGCTCTCGATGCTCCGAGCATCTTCGCCGGGTTCCTGGACGAAGGTCGGGATGACACATTTCACGGCGGAATGGGAGAGATTCCAATTGGCGGCGTATTGGAGTGGCGTGAGGCCGTGGGCATCGCAGAAAGGGCGGATGCGATCGACAAAATCATAGCCGCGTTTGACCCAGTCGCCGGGGCGGTAGGCACGGTGGTCGCCAGGTTTGAATTCGTGACCTGGCTTGAGTTCGTCAAAGAAGACGCCGCCGTAGTCGAGGACCCGGGTGATGACCTCGATTTCGAAACGGTCGGCCGCTTCGAGGCTGAGGCTGGCGGGCCAAGGCTCGAGGGGATTGAGAATGACCATGGCCCAGTCGATGAGGTGGCCGAAGTTCTCAAAGGTCTGCACAAGGTCGGGGACGAAGCCATTGGCCGGTCCGGGGGCGATGCCAATTTGCTTGGTGAGGCCTTCCTGTCGGAGCTTGTCCATGCCTTCCCAAACGACCGGGCTGGTATAGCCGATTTCGTCGGGATTATGGAGAAGGAGAAGATCGAAGTGGTCGGTCTGGCATCGCTCGGCAGAAAGTGTGGCGGCCATGTGCATGAATTCGTAGTAGTCTTGTGGGGCGCGGAGTTCGGGATTGGTGAAGCGCGGGTAACCGGTGTTGCCCTGGCGTTTGCCATGGTAGAAATCGTGACCGATGGCTCCGATGAGTTTGTAGCTATCGCGGGGGAAACGGGCAAGAGCTTGACCGAGAAGGGTGTCGGCCTTGCCGGATCCATAGACGTCGGCCGTGATGAAAGTGCGGATGCCGGACTCGTAAGCGAGGGAGACGCAACGGTGGTAGTGTTCCTCGGTGAGGGTTTCGCCGAAGTGCATGAAGCGCCCCCCGCTCCAAGTGCCATAGGCGACGGGTCCGATTTTGACTGACGATGAGACGGTTTTTCCAGGAAGAGTGAGAGTTTCCATGACACGAACAATACGAATCATGCCGACTCTGCTCTGCGCACGCGCTGGCAAATGCTGCGCGTGAATTTGCGCGTCTTGTGCTTCGGCTCTACTTTTCAGCCGTCCAATCGATGAGGACGGTCTTTTTAGCGTCCATCAGTTTGAGATTCGAGATGGTTGCTTTGCCGGGGCCTTGGGCAACGTCGAGCCGCAATTGATTTACGGTTTTGGCAGTTTTGATTTCGAGGTGGATCGATTGTGCCTTGGGAGAATCCTTGACAGGAAAGGTGAGGCGGATGCCATTCGGGAGGGTGGTCTTTGGATCTGCCGTGAAATAGAGTTCACCGGTCCCGCTGAGATTTGTGGTGAGGTCGAAGGTAAGTTGGTATGGGCCCTGGGGAAGGTTCCTAAAATCACGAAGGTCCAAGGCGATGCCGGGATCTTCGCCGGAAAAGGTAAGGTCGAGAGAGTTACCTTCTCTATCGAGGGTGGTGTTTTTTCGAGCGCGAATCGCTCGAGGTGAACCTGGCTGCTTCTGGCCTCTCCGGCGGCTTGTGGAGACTTTTGGCGGTTCCGGAGAATCCGAAAACTTTGTCCATTCCCGGTTGGTGCGTGGAGATTTCGTTGGGGTGATTTTAGGATTGGCGAGCCGGTCGGAATGGAGAACGTCTCGCGACATTGTGCGCCATTGCCGCACCATTTTTTGGAGGCGCTTGGGGTGTTCTTTTGCGAGGTTGTGAATTTCGGAACGATCGTTGGCGAGGTTGTAGAGTTCCCATTCCTGGGATTTAAAACTGACAATTTTCCAGTCGCCCTGGCGAAGGGCGTAGTCGCCGGCGAATTGAAAATGGAGGGGGGCCTGACGTTCGATTTTGCCACCCTCAAGAAGGGGGCGGAGCGAGATACCTGAGACAGGGCGGAGTTCTCGATCAGGATGTTTTTTTGAAACAGTTGTCTGAGCAAGATCGGCGAGAGTCGGGAGGACGTCGATGAGGCTGTCTCTTATACACATCTGACGCTGCCGACGATCTACTCTGTGTAG
>CAJXVQ010000389.1 GCA_913060685.1 uncultured Verrucomicrobiales bacterium | reverse complement strand
GAGATCAGCCTCGGTCTCGTGGGCTCGGAGATGTGTATAAGAGACAGGGGGCGGCATTATGGAGCTCAACCGCAATGGTGTTGCTCCCAGCCACGAAGGCACTTGTTGGCAGGGAGAATTCGTAGAAGGTCTGCTCGTCTTCATCCCCGACGACATCAATCGCTTGGGTATTAAAGGCCGGGTTTTCGGGGAGATTATCCAGAACCTGCAGCACCCCGTTCACATAAACCGCAGCACCATCATCCCGCTTCAAACGAAGCAGCACGTCTTGATAGACGCTTGGATCGGCAATGATCACTTCCTTTCGGAAATAGGTGGTAATGAAGCGATTGTTTCCATTGGTAAAATTATTGATGAAGTTAAAAGGAGACGGACCAAAAAGAATCTCAGTGGTTTGGCTATTGTTACCGTAGCCAAACTCGCCATTCCCGGTCTTCCAATCCGAATCATCAAAGGCAACCTCCCGCCAGGTCGATCCTTGGTTGGAACCGTTGTCAAGGTAGCGCCAGGATGCCCCGGCGTTGATGAAAGCGGTCTCACCCAGATTGGCCGTATTGAATGACCAGCTGCCCGCGAAGGCATCAATCACAGCGGGCCGACCGTTCACCTCAACGGAAGTTGCCTCGGAGATATTGATGACCCCGGAGAGACCGGGGCTCGCATTGGTGGCCTTTGGGTATCCGCCTTCGACCGGCAGGGTGCTCTCTACGGAAAGACCGGGGTTGACCTCACCAAGGACATAGTTCCGTCGGGCATCCATGAAGGTGACGATATTGCGGATGACTTGGTCCGGGACCCGCTCCGTCAGACAATTGGTCAGGAGTTCATCGAACTGATTCTTGGAAAACGGGCCCTCGATCAAATCGCGGAGCGCTTGATGATATTTTCGTAAAACCTCCGGATTGCGAATGAAGGGGACGAGGACCGGGATGACATCATCATCCTCGATCATATCGTAGATCGTATGGCTTGGATCCGTGATGGCACTCCCATCTCCAAGTCCGAGGATGGTATCGAGATCATGCGGGACGGCCTTGATTCGTGGATCCTGGCGACCAGCATAGACGTAATAATCGTCATCCGCTCCGGTTGAGATATTGGTCTCTCCATTCGCGACGAGAGTCATCACAGCCAACCAACGAACCCATTGATCCACATCCATCACCGCTTCCAAATCAGCGAGATAATTGGGGTTTGTCGAATCACGAATCACGGCCAACCAGGCATCGAGGTCCGACCAATCAGCTTCCGAGTTGTTCGTTTCCTTATCCCAACCATCGTCAATATAGTCGTCAATGTTCCCATCGCGATAAGCGAGTTTGGTATCAGGTCGGCGCTTGCTGTAGAGATTGCCGGAGGGATCATCGGGAAATTGGCGGGCCACTGAGTCACTTCCCTGCGGTTCGAGATGGACGTACGCTCCAAGCAGACGCCCGGTCACAACGGACTCGTCCTCGGCATTGAGAAAGAGCTCGATGGAACGGGCCTTTGCCGAGGGCAGGCGGGCCGCCGCGAAGAGCTTCTGGCCAAAGAGCTGCATGTAGTTGAACTGCGCATTCAGGTTCATCTTTGTGGTATCCTGCCAAGGTCGGTCAGCGGCCAAGCTGAGTCGAAAAGTCCGGGGATCGCGGCTTCGGCTGCCGGCACCCCGGCGACGAATTCCCGCAAGATATCTGACATCAACATCATCGCCGACTTGCGAAATGAAGGTCGCATTCATCTGGGCATCACTATCATCATCGAAGTTCTCAAATTCGAATTCTTCCTTCTCATCCGGACTCAGGATCAAGCGGTAGACTGGTAGACCCTGGTCGCTTGCAACTTGAGTTGCCTCGACCTGAAAGAGGGCATTGGCGCCCTGGCCACCCGTTTCATCTGTCGGCCCGGGCCAGGTGCGGGTGTTCACGCCATCCGATGCGCTGATGAAAAAGTCGACCACCGTCCCGTCCGGGAAGGCTGGCAGGGTCGCACCAAAAATATCGTCGCCCGCGTCGCCGTCGCCATTCAAGGCATCATCGGTCATGACCACGATGGTCCGGTTCGCGGAGTTATTGCTATCCGTGCCATAGGAAACCGTGGCACTCAATGCCTCCCCCACGATGTCCTTGAGATCAGCGGTGATGATCACTTGATCGCTAGCGGAAGGAATCGCCGGTGAATGCCTCACTTCCAAAATCATAGGAGCAGCATCACCGGTAAAGGCTCCATTCACAGCACCCGGGGTTTCGGCCCCCGAAGGCGTCGCTTTCCAATTCTGCCCCTGACGGTTTGTCAGCGCAGGGTTGATCAGCTCGAGCGATCCCCCGGCACCATCAGCGGTCGATTCCCAAACCCAGCCCTCGTGACCATTATCAAGCGGGCCACGCCGCCTGAGCGCCCAGTCCCCCTCATCGGAGTAGGTCAATTCATCGACCTCTTCCCCCAGCTCATTACGAAGCCGGATCTTTTCCCCCGAATTACTCAGACGCCCGGTCCACGGTCCGACCACAAGTGAGCTTACCGCAGGATACTTTGCCGCAAATGCCACCGGATCAGCGGCAACAACCACATAGGCATCAGGAGGAATACTCAGCGCCGGAAATACAAATCGAACTCCGGCATCCAGCTCCCATCCCGCCAGAGAAACCGCAGCAGCACCCGTATTGTGAAGTTCCAAAAACTCTTCTGAAATGGGCTCGGGTAGATTTTCTCCCCGGGAGATATCGAACATGATCTCATTGATGACGATCTCTGCTCGAGCCTGTTGCAAAAGAAGACACAATAAGAGGAGGAGAGAATGGTAAGACTTCATAAGTGAGTTGTGATTGGCGCGGGCACGAAGAACGTGGAGGAATAAAACTGTCGTTGATCACCCGGTATTTCAACTAGATCATCCAAAAATCATTGCCTCTGGGAGACCGGCCAGTGAGTTCATAAAGCCTTTCACAGGGAGACCCGGCGACACTCAGGACAATATCCATTAGAGATCTCGCCTGGAATTTGGACTGCCGACACGGCCTGGATTGTGCTATCCTCTTCCATGCGATTGTTAATCTGCGGGAATCGGCATCGATTTCTCACTGCTTGTCTGATTCCAGTTCTTTGGCTTCCCTGCCGCGCCAGCCTTACTCTTTACGATCAGGCGGTCGCCTCCGACGAAGCAGGTCCCGGCCCTAACCCGGCCGCCAAGCTCACCTCAGCCGTCTCCCTCAATGGCGCCAATAGCAGCGCGTTTAACTTTGGGACGGTCTCAGGAGCCTCGACCTTCGAGTTCATTGTCGAAGGTGATCCTGTGGCAGGAGGGAGGGATGGGTTTCTGGCTGTGGGTTCAAATTCCACGAGCAGCTTGCGCTATGAACAATGGGACGACAGCGGGCAGCTCGGATTTACCCAGAGCGGTGTTGCCGACTACACTTTTAGCCCACTGGTTCTTACCCCCACTGAAGCGACACACGTCACCTACGTTTGGGATGGCGACGGCAGAATGGACCTTTATCTCGATGGATCCCTGGTCGGTCAAAATACCGCTGTCGCGAGCTCCTTTAACATGCCAACGGGTTCGGGATTTCTGGGGAACAACTCAGCCGGTGGCGAAGGAATGGTCGGCACCATTCACCGCGTCACCGTCTATAATGAAGCCCTCTCAAGCAACGACATCGTCCGGCATTCCAACGCGTATAATGAGGTTCTTGAACCGACCGTGATCGATCTCTTTTCTGCGTCGCCTGCTGCCTTCCTCTCTCCGGGAAGCTCCACCCTCACCTGGACAGTCACAGGTGCGGGCTCCCTCTCGATCAATGGGACTGACGTGACCGGAGTCAGCCAACTCATCGTCTCGCCGACCAACACAACGGTCTACACCTTGACCGCGACCAACGACGATGGCCCGATCACCCGGGATGTTACAGTCACCGTCAATCCAGCTCCGCAAATCACCTCCTTCGTCTCCGACCGAACCACCATTAACTCCGGAGAAAATGTCACCCTTTCGTGGGCAACAGAATTCGCCACCACCTGGTCAATCAGCCCGGGTCCCGGAAACGTCGCAGGACAGACGACAAATGGAAATGGCTCGGTCAGCGTATCGCCCGGAGATACCACCACTTATACACTTACTTCAGGAAGCGCCTTCGGTTCAGAAACAGCCGAAGTGACCGTGAGTGTGGCGATGGTCGCAAACCACCCGGTCATCTCTGAGTTTGTCGCCGACAACGAATCCGGCCTACAGGATGGGGACGGGGATTTTTCAGACTGGATCGAGATCTTTAATCCGACGGGAACAACCGTGGACATGGCGTCATACTACCTGACCGACGACCAGACGAATTTGATCAAGTGGCCATTCCCCTCCTTGACTCTCGCGCCCGGAGAACGGGCCATTGTCTTTGCGTCCGGCAAAGGGACAGGCGGCCCGGCGGGAGAAATTCACACCAACTTCCGGCTTGGCGCCGGAGGGGAATATCTCGCTCTCGTTGGAAATAGCGGTGCCTCTACTTTACACGAATTCACCCCGACCTATCCGGCGCTTGGTGGTGATGTCGCTTATGGAATCCTCGCAGGCGATTTATCAACAGCACGAGTGCTGGGAAGCCCCACTCCGGGCCAAGAAAATGACGCCACCCTGCCCGCTCCAGCCGAGGTCGCTTTTGCCATCAGTAGCCGGACGTTTTCCGGAACCTTGAACGTCAATTTATCCACGACTTCTGCCGGAGCATTGATTTATTACACCACGAACGGGACCACTCCTTCTGCTACCAACGGCACCCCTTACTCTTCTGCTGTGAGTATGAATGCCACCACACATTTGCGGGCCATCGCGGTGAGGGACGGCGTCAGCGGGCCGGTTTCAGGCGAAACCTACATTCGCCTTGCCGCAGATCTGGCTGCCTATGAATCGGATCTCCCCTTGATGATCATCGACAACTTTGGCGCTGGCGCCGTTCCCGCCAAGGGATGGAGCGGCACCGGAGCAGGCGTCCAACAAGTGGCGCGCCAAAACGCGGTCTGGGCTACTTTTGAACGCGATGAAACGACCGGCATGGCGGCATTTGCGGACGCCCCCCAAATGATCAGTCGCACCGGAATCAGAGGCCGTGGTGCCTTCTCCAGCACCTGGTCGCAGAAGCCCTACAGCGTGGAAGTCTGGGATGAGACAAACAACGAAAAGGACGTCGAAGTTCTCGGCATGCCCGCTCATTCCGATTGGGTTCTCTACTACCCGGACACCGACAATAACAAGGACCCCGCCATGATGTTCAACACCTTCATGTATGAGTTGAGTAACAAAGTGGGACGATACGCCACCCGGATTCGATGGGTTGAAGCCTTCGTGAACACCAACGGCGGAGACCTTTCCCTTGCCGATCGCCGCGGAGTCTACGCCATCTTTGAAAAAGTCTCCCGGGGCGACGGGCGACTCGAGTTTGACAAGCTGAGCGAAGACGGAACCTCGGGCGGATGGTTGCTGGGCCTCAATCGCATGGATTCTGTTCCGGTCGGCGGCTTCCCTGCCGAGAACGGAGCCACCCGGCCGCAGTTCTTTCATACCCGGGGGCCCAATCGCGTTTCTCAGACCTCACCCAACAACGCCGGTGGAGGAGATGACATTCCGAGGCAAAGCAACGGCTATCTCAATTTTGATAATCCCAACGGCTATCGAATCACCGCGACGCAGCGAGCCGCCATTGAAGATTGGTTTGGAACCTTTGAGGACGTTCTCTACGACAATGCCCAATGGCTGGACCCCGTCGACGGCTACCGGAAGTATCTCGATCCCGAAGACTTCGTTGAATACTTCATGTTCAATAACCTGAGCCGAAACGGCGACGGCATGTTGATCAGCATGTTTCCGTGGAAGGGTGACGACGGTAAACTCCGCATGGGACCGGCCTGGGACTACAACTGGAGCAGCTACTATATTGGCGGAGGCCCCACCGGAACCTTCCGGCATCGCGGCGATCGCTTGTGGTATGGACGACTTTTTAACGATCCTGACTTCGAGCAACTCTACGTGGACCGCTGGTTCCATCATCGCGACCGTGCCATGAGCAATGCCGGGATGGAGTCCATCATCGACGGACAAGCTGCCGAAATCGGAGCCACGAGGGCGATCCGACAAGGATTCTCCAGCGAGGCCGACTGGATGGGCGAACTCACCACCTTCAAAAACTGGCTCACTACCCGGGCTGATTGGTATGACGGTCAATTCACGCCCCGGCCGGTCTATAACCAAGATGGCGGGGTGGTCCCCAACGGATTCGTCGCAACCTTTTCTCCTCCTTCCGGAACGATCTATTACACCACCGATGGAAGCGATCCACGGGCACCCGGAGGAAGCATTTCAGCCACCGCGCAGCAATTTGAAGGCGGAGTCCAGCTCAGCACCGTGGTCCGTGAAGGCGATGCGGTGAGAGTTATCATCCCAACCGCAAGCACACCTTCCGCCGGCCTCGGCTGGACCGCGGCTGGCTACGATGATTCCGCATGGATTTCAGGAACCACGGGCGTGGGATATGACCTGTCTCTTATACACATCTCCGAGCCCACGAGACCGAGGCTGATCTCG